>WFXS01000126.1 GCA_015490465.1 Caldifarciminota bacterium | reverse complement strand
TGGGAGAACAACAACTACAAGTTAGCGATAGCGACGCTGTGGGCGATACCGGTGCTGATCCTGTTTGCGTACCTTGGGGAGTGGAAACCGATTCTGCACAGCCTTGAGGAGTACTTCGCCTTCATAGTACTGATCTTCGCCCTCTTTGCCATATCCGGGGGCATATACCTTGAGGGGGATCTGAAGGCCACACCCATAGTGAACACGACGTTTCTTGCGATAGGGGCGGTAATAGCCAACTTCTTTGGGACTGCTGGGGCGAGCATGATCCTGATAAGGCCGCTTCTGAGGACGAACTCGGAGAGGGCGATAACGCACCACATACCGATATTCTTCATCTTCATCGTGAGCAACATAGGTGGGAGTTTGCTACCGATAGGGGATCCGCCGCTGTTTCTGGGTTATCTGAGGGGAGTACCTTTCTTCTGGACGCTGAGGCTCATACCGGAGTGGGCGTTTACGGTCGGTTTGCTTCTTTTGATCTTCTACATCTGGGACAGCAGGGCTTACAAGAGGGAGGAGAGGTACATAAAGGCTCTGGAGGAGAGGACGTTCAGGCCTTTGAGGTTGAAGGGTGCGATAAACTTCCTTTGGCTGTTGGGTGTACTGTTTGCGGTGATATTCATAACGCCGAACCGTCTTGAGGAGTGGGGACTCATGCACGGCCCTCTGAAGTTTTTGAGGGAGTACGTTATGCTGTTCTTTACGGCTCTGTCCTTTGTGACGTCGCCGATGAACTCTGAGACCCGTAAGGAGAACAACTTCACGTTTGAGCCTATAAAGGAGGTGGCCTTTCTGTTCATAGGTATATTCATAGCGATGGTACCTGCCCTTGAGATACTCAGGGCGAAGGGGCCAGCACTCGGTCTTACCGAGCCGTGGCAGTTCTTCTGGGCGACGGGTATACTCTCCTCCTTCCTTGATAACGCTCCCACTTACCTGACCTTCTTCTCCCTCGCTCAGGGTGTGGCAGAGCAGATGCCCCACGCCTACCACATACCCGCGGAACTCGCCCATATCGGTGTACCTGAGAACCTCCTTGTGGCCATATCCATCGGGGCGGTCTTTATGGGGGCGAACACGTACATCGGGAACGCTCCCAACTTTCTCGTAAAGAGCATAGCAGACGAGTGGGGTTACAAGACTCCCGACTTCTTTTCCTACATGGTCAAGTACTCCATCCCCATCCTCATCCCCATCTTCATCGTCGTTACGTTTATCTTCCTGATGTAAAACGGGATAGGGCGGGGGGTACCCCCGCCCACTCTCACCGATCCGCTATGGCGTACAGTTTAAACGTTATTGATCCGCTACGATAGAACGTTAGTTGCCGAATTTACGGGCGGCCTCCCTGACCTTCTGGTCCTCCTCAAGGTTTACCACTAAAACGGTATCCCCCTCTATGACGACCCCCACACCCTTCACGCCGACCAGAACCACCCTCTTATCTCCAGATATAACGAGATTCTCCGAAGAGTCAACCGTTCCCGGCGTCCCGTCCCTGTAGGCGTTGGCATCCCCGTCTTTGGGGAGTACCCTGTACAGGCTGGAGTACGACCCCACGTCTATCCACTCAAAGGTCGCCTCTATGACCAGAATGTTCCGGGTCTTCTCCATTACGGCGTAGTCTATGGAGATTGACTCCACTTCCGAGAAAAACCCTTCGGGTGACCTCAGTTTATCCCCGTCGTACAGAAGGTTATAAATATTGGGGGCGTGTTCCCTCACCTCGTTTAAGAAGGCGTCGCTCCTCCATACGAACATCCCGGAGTTCCAGTAGAAGTTTCCCCTCTCAACGTACTCCTTCGCCCTCTCGTAGTCCGGCTTCTCGTGGAACCTTACTACCGAGTACAGACCGTCCTCCACAGGTTCGCCCCTTTCTATGTACCCGTAACCGGTATGGGGATGCGCAGGTATTATGCCGAAAGTTACGATTTTGCCGTACTTATCGGCGGCCTCGTATGCCCTCCTGAGGGTCGTACGAAACTCGCCAGCGGGGGAGATGTGGTGGTCGGAGGGCAGGGCGGCTATGAGGACGGGTTCACCCGCTTCCTTCTGGAGGAGGGCGGTGGCGTATACGAGGGCCGGGGCGGTGTTTTTGGGAACAGGTTCAACTATAGTCCTGACGTTCTTATCTCTTATATTTTCGGCTATCAGGCTGTTGGTCAGGACTACCTTTTCGGCCTCGTCTCCCACCCTCTCAAGGGCGAGATCTAACAGGGTCTTTCCGTCTATCAGGGGGATCAGCTGTTTGGGCCTTTCGGGGGTGGAGAGGGGCCAGAGCCTTTCCCCTTTCCCGCCCGCCATTATCAGGGCAAACCTGCGCATCTTTTGATTTTACGGGGGTAAGTCTTACTTCTACCCGGAGGATACGTACACTCGTATAATTCCGGGATGTTTCTGCTCATAGGCGTCCTTCCGCCTTCCATAGACAGCCTGAAGGGGACGGTGTATTACCTCGCTTCCGACGAGCTGGAGGGGAGGTTTACGGGGAGCAGAGGGGAGAGGCTCGCGAGGGAGTACATAGCGAAAAAGCTGAAATCCTACGGCTACGACGTAAAGCTTCAGCCCTTTGATGCCCTCGTATCACTTGAGCCTGTGGAGTACGAGAGGAAGTTCCTCATCTTTAAGAAGCCCAGAACCTACCTTAGGGTCAACGGGAAATCTTACAGGCTCGGCAGGGACTTCCTGCCCCTGAGCTTTTCGGACGACGGCGAGGCTTCGGCTGAGGCCGTTTTTGTGGGGTGGGGTATATCCGACAGTACGTACAACGAGTACGAGGGGGTGGACGTTAAGGGTAAAGTGGTCGTCCTGTTCCGGTACACCCACCCCGACAGCAGCAAGTACGACGGGTTCGCTCCCATACCGACGAAACTCAGGATAGCCAGAGAGAAGGGGGCAGCAGCCGTTATCCTCGTAAACCCTCCCGATCACGAGGACGAGCTGAGACCGCTGAGGGCGAGGGATCTCCAGAACTCCGGTATAGTGGCCGTAATGGTGAAGAGGAGCGTCGCCAGAGATATACTCGGGGTTTCGCTGGACACCCTGTACGAGAGGATGCGCAGACTGGAAAAGGTTTCCTTCGCCACGGGCAAGAGAGTGGACGTGGGAGTGAAACTAAGGAAGAAGTACGTTAAGGCCTACAACGTGGTAGCCGTCCTGCCCGGAAGGACCCGGAGGTGGATAGGACTCGGCGCCCATTACGACCACCTCGGATGGGGAGGACCGGGGAGCGGTTCCCTCAGGCCGGACACCCACGCCGTTCACCACGGGGCGGACGACAACGCTTCGGGCGTGGCCCTCGTCCTTGAAATCGCCCGTACGTGGGCTAAGGAGAAACCGGAGAGAACCCTCGTCTTCATGTTCTGGAGCGGTGAGGAGATCGGACTCCTCGGCTCAAAACACTTCGTAGAACATCCCGTCCTGCCTCTGGACAGCGCCGTAGTTTACCTCAACTACGACATGGTGGGCAGGATGAGGGACTCTTCCTTCTCCGTCCTCGGAGCCTACAGCGGGAAGGGGCTTGATAGCCTGATAAACCGCGTAGTCGTGCGGCACGGGTACAAGCTCAACCTCGGAACGGGTGCGGTGGGCCCCAGCGATCACACCTCCTTCTACCTGAAGGGTGTCCCCGTCACCCACTTCTTCACGGGCGCCCACGAGGACTACCACAAACCTTCGGATACACCCGAAAAGGTCAACTACGCCGGAATACTGGCCATAGCCCGCATAACGGACGAAATTCTGGACAGCCTGATGGTCGTACCCGGTTTTGAGTACGTGAAGGTCAAGGAGAAGGGTCCCCGTGGGGGTAGGATGGGCAAACTGAAGGTAAAACTCGGAATAATACCCGCCTACGCGAGCAGGGAGAAGGGCGTTAAGGTGGAAGGTGTGGTTCCGGGCAGGCCGGCGGAGATGGCCGGTATAATGGCCGGGGACGTGATAATCTCAATAGGCGGTAAGTCCATCAACAACATTCACGACTACATAGACGCCCTCATGCGGTACAAACCGGGGGATAGGACCGTGGTAACCGTGAAGAGGGGGGGGCAGACGGTAGACTTAGAGGTGGTTTTCCCTAAGTAATTTCGGTCACCACACCGAATGACCCCAGACCGGCACCGAGGGCGAGCCGCAGAATATCCGGCTCTCCCCTCAGGAGGAAGGTACCGTCCCGCGCTTTTATCACCGTCCCCTTATACCTCACTATGGCCCCTGTGGAGGGTTTGCACCTCTAACCCGCCCGAATACTTCACGAGGCCAGCGGATTCGGGGGAGTCGGGGGGAAATAGATGGCCTTTCTCCTTCCACCCTCAAGCACCGTGCGGTACGCCGTTATGGGGGAGAGGGTCTTCACCTTAACCTCCCTCCCCACCTCCGGGATGATGATGCGTCAGTACTTTCGCGGTCCGGGCAATGAAGGATTAGAATTGATGGATTTACACTGATCAAGACAACTCAAGGATTGAAAAATGCCCCTACCTCAGGGCCTTACACCCTGAGAATAGGGGCATGATGAAAAAAATCATCACCGCCCTTATGGTG
>WFXS01000125.1 GCA_015490465.1 Caldifarciminota bacterium | reverse complement strand
GCTATATAGTACCCCTATATAATAGTGGCCTACCCTCATTTATTGTCTATACCGTTGAAAGTCGGCCTGAATCACCTCAAAGTCTCCGCCCCTCAGATGGGGAAGGAGGAGGGAGATATCGCCTCCTCCGGATATTACGAAGGCCCTCTTTATCCCCGTCTCCGCGAGGAAGTCCCGTAGAGCAGGCCCCTCGGAGCCGTAGGGTACACCCTCTACAACCCTTATCAGGGCCTCCAGCTTTCCCCCGTACCCGCGGGCGAAGACCCTCATACCCTCCATAACGCTGGAGAACCTCAAAAGGGGATGGGGTCGCATCACCTCCCTCCATACCTCTTCGCTTGCGGCTACCAGATCCAGTATCACCCTGTCAAACCGGGACAGGTCCTCCCTCACGTCCTCCCTCCAGAGCATCGCCCCGCACGTCAGGATCTCCGGCGAAAAACCGGCAGCCCTCAGGGCGTCCGCCTCCCTGCCAAGGTTGAGGTCAAGCGTCGGTTCTCCTCTGGAAAGGAAAACCACCCTCCTGACGTCCTTACCCTCTCCCCTTAGCCTGTAGTACTGGACGTTAACGTCGCTGTAAACCCTTCGGGGACTGTAAAAGACCTGACGCCCTATAGAGAGCGTCCCTATGCGCCTGAAGATGGGGGCGTAGGGGTAGGCCCCGGTAGGTACGTTATCCACGGCGATGAAGTCCCCGAATACCTCCTTCCACACCTTTTCCATCGGCCTATTCTAAGGTTTGAAACAGGGAAACGGTGCGTGCGACCGTAAAATCACGGGGTGAAGAGGACTCCCTTTTACGACCTGCACGTGAAGGCCGGCGCCCGGATGGTCGCATTCGCCGGGTACGAGATGCCCGTCCAGTACACGGGTATAGTTGATGAGACCCTCTGGACCAGAAAGCACGCCTCCCTCTTTGACGTTTCCCACATGGCCCGCTTCTCCGTCTCCGGGCCGGAGGCCCTTCCCTTCCTGAATTACTCCTTCTCCAACGACGTCTCCCGCCTCGGCGGGCGAAGGCAGGCCCAGTACACCCTCCTGCTCAACCCCAGGGGAGGGATCCACGACGACGCGTACATCTACTTCCTGCGCGAAGGGGAGTACCTTGTGGTGATGAACGCCGCCAACCACGAAAAGGACTGGGGGATATTGAGGGAGAGGCTGAAGGGTTTTGATGCCGATATGATAGACGTAACGGAGGAGATGGCCCAGGTGGCCCTTCAGGGTCCGGACGCCCTCCCCATAATGGCGGAGATAACGGGGATTGAGGACCTGAAGACGGCCCGGAGGAACAGGGTCTTCCTCTGGAGGGACCTCATAGTGGCCACCACCGGATACACGGGGGAAAGGGGGGTTGAGGTCTACGGCCCCGTCGCCCCCATGATGGAGCTGGTTGAGACTTTACTCGCCAGGGAGGAGGTGAGGTGGGCCGGTCTGGGGGCGAGGGACATTCTCCGGGCGGAGGCCGGCTATCCCCTCTACGGGAACGACATAGACGAGGACACGGACCCCTTCTCCGCCAACCTCGGTTGGTTCGTGAAGTTAAACAAGGGGGACTTCGTGGGCCGGGAGGCCCTCCTGAACCTTGAGGTGAAGGAGCTGCGGAAGGGCTTCGTAAAGGAGGGGAGGGGCCTCATACCCCACAAGGGGGACAGGATATTCGCAAACGGCGAGGAGGTAGGCAGGATAACGACAGGAGTCTTCTCCCCCCACATCAACGGCATCATAGCCATGGGGTACGTACCGAAGGACCTGACGGGGGAGGTTGAGGTGGAGAGCCGGGGCCGCCGCTTCCGCTACGAGGTGAGGGACTACCCCTTCGTACAACTGCCGAAGTGGTGATATGCTGCCCGTCGCCGACTTCCATCAGGACATAATCTTCATCAACGGCATATTAGAGAGGCTGTACAGGGCGGGGTACCGGTTGGTCGTCGGGGCGGTCTGGCCCCTTCAGGGAGGGGAGGTCTGGGACTACGACAGGACGGTGAGGGGGGTGGAGTGGTTCCTTAAAGAGGTAGAGAGTTCGCCCAACGCCTCCCTTTTGACGGACTTCGGGGAGGTCCGGACGGACAGGCTCAACCTCGTAATCGGCCTTGAAGGGGGGTACCTGAAGGAGATTAACCGGTACGAGGCCCTCTACCGGATGGGGGTAAGGCTCTTCGGCCTGACGTGGAACGTGGACTCCGCCCTATCCTCCTCCTGCTGCGGGGATAAGGGGGGGAAGGGGGGTCTCACCTCCCTCGGGAGGGAGTTCCTACACTGGGCCAGGGAGAGGGGGGTACTCGTGGACGTGGCCCACGCCTCCTACGATGCCATATACGAGACGGTGGAGAGCGGGGCGAAGTACCTCTACTCCCACGGGGGCATCCTGAAGGAGCCGCCCTCCCAGAGGATCCTGACCTACGACCTGGCGAGGGAGATAATCTCCAAAGGGGGAGTCGTGGGTATAGGGTACGGGGCAATCTTCTTCGGGGAGATAACGCTACAGCAACTGGCCCGGAGGATAGGGGAGTTCTACTTCGTCTTCGGCGGGGGGATAGTCTCCGGCTCGGACTTCTTCGGCCTCGGTGGGAGCGAGTACGAGGGGATAAGGGAGGTGGAGGACATCCACAACCTCCTGAACCTGTTGCCGGAGGGGATAAGGGAGAGGTACGCATGGGGCGAGGCTATGGCCTTCCTCGGCCGGCCTTAGACTACAGGTATGCCGTTGGTACCGGCTAAGGAGGTTGTAGAATGGGCGGAGGGTGAGGGGGTGGCCGTAGCCGCCTTCAACTTCAACAACTACGAGTTCTTAGACGCCATCTGCAGGGCGGCGGCGGACCTGAAGGTCCCCGTCATACTGGCCACGTCCGAGGGGGGGATAAGGTACATGGGCATTGAGGTTATACGGCCTATGGCGGAGGCCCTCGTTGAAAGGTACGGGATAACGGCGGCCCTCCATCTGGATCACGGGAAGAGCTTTGAGACCGTCCTCAAGGCCATCCGCTACGGCTACACCTCCGTGATGATAGACGCCTCCGACAGGCCCTACGGGGAGAACGTCGCCATAACCAAAAAGGTGGTTGAGGTGGCGAAACCCCTCGGCATAACCGTGGAGGCGGAGTTGGGGGTACTCGCCGGCGTGGAGGACGAGGTCTCGGCCGAGAAGAGTATATACACCGACCCCGAAGAGGCTAGGGCGTTCGTTGAGGAGACGGGGGTGGATATGCTGGCCGTGGCCGTGGGTACCTCCCACGGGGCCTACAAGTTCAAGGGGGAGCCGAGGATAGACGTCCTCCGTATAAGGAGGATAAGGGAGCTGACGGGGATCCCCCTCGTTCTCCACGGTGCCTCTGGCGTCTATAGGGACTACGCCGAGAAGCTGGGGATGGGAGATGCCAGGGGGGTGCCGGACGATATCCTGAAGGAGGCCATAAGGGCGGGGATAAGGAAGGTGAATACGGACACGGACCTGCGCATGGCCTTCAAGGTGGGGGTGCTTGAGGCCCTCCGCGAGTACTCCGGCATAGACCCCCGGAAGTACCTCGGCAGGGGGAGGGAGGAGGTCTATAGGATGGCCGTCCGCAGGCTGAAGGTGATATCTCTACTCTGAGCAATCCGTTTTCAAAGTAACGGATACCTCCGTATAATTCCTGCCTATGCGTAAGGTAGTTTCGTATTTTCTTGTAGGTTTTCTGTTCCTGCAGGGGTGTAAGAAGACGGAGGAGATAACAGTTCAACATGGAAAATACGAGGAGTTTAACGTGGCCGTTGATCCCTCTCTGGGTATAGTAACCCCGAAGGCTCTGGTTTACCTTCCTCCCAACTACGACCCCAACGGGAAGTACCCGGTTATTTATATGCTCCACGGTTTCGGTGGGGATTACCGTACCTACATCTTCTACAACGGTGTACACGAGATCCTTGATCACCTCATATCCACCGGTCAGATTGATCCCGTAATAGTCGTTATGCCCGACGGCCGCAACCTGGTGGGTGGCTCCTTCTACACGAACAGCCTCCTCTACGATCCCTCCTCCAACTCGTACGCCCCCTTCCCCGTCTTCGGCCTCTACGAGACTTACATAATGGACAGTATGATGGCTCAGATAGAGAGGACCTACCCCGTAGACACCACCAAGAGGGCGATAATGGGCCTATCCATGGGTTCATACGGCTCAGCCAAACTCTGGCTCAAGTACCCCGCCAGGTTCAAGGCAGTTGCCCTCCACTCCGGGCCACTCGCGTTTGATTCCCTCATAACCGTGAACATCATAGACAGTATGCTCTCCGACTTCAATAACCGCAGGCTTCCCCTATGGATAAAGGACTACCTCGGCAGGGAGAGGATATGGGCTACCCTCGGAAACGGCCTGTCCGCCGCCTTCAGCCCCCGGATCGTCGCCTATCAGGATCCTGCGGACTGGAGAGTTACGGAGAACTGCTTCTACTCCTCCGGAGGCCTTGACTCCATAAACGGTGAGGTCCTTCTGGACACCCTCACTGTCATGAGTATGAAGCTCTGTATCGGTGTCAGGTTTCCCTTCACGTACGACACCGCCGGCAAACCTCTGGCCTCCTGTGTTGACCCTGCCCTCCCCGACAACTTCACCAAAAAGGCCCTTACGGAGACTTACTGTGTATGGAAGGCCTTCCACGATCCCCAGACCCTCATAGACACTGCTCTGGCGAGGGATGCCGCCGGCTTTAACGATACCAGGGTGTACATAGACGTGGGTAAGAAGGACGAGCTGACCCTCCTCTCGCACAACAGGGGCTTCAAGCAGGCCCTTCTGGATAAGGGCTTCCCTGATAGCAACCTCGTGTACGTTGAGTTTGACGGTGCCATAGGTTACCCGGCGGAGATGTTCCCCGGACTGCACAGCACGTGGCTCTACGTACGCCTGAATAAGGCGTTTACCTTCATAAACCGCGCTCTAAAGGGCGAGGACATAAAGGCTGGAGATTACGACGCAGCGGAGGGTAAAGATTATGAGTAGGAACATCTTCCCTACCCTTCAGGCGAACTTCGGGGATAAGGTGGGCCCCGAAGTGGAGACCAGGGACTTTACTACCGTATACGTCGCCAGGGAGGTTATAGGGGACGTTCTCAAGTTCGCGAGGGACGTCCTCGGGTTTGACCTCTTCGTGTACATCACGGCCGTTGATTACCTCGGATGGAAGGCGACGAAGTTGCCCCACGACAAGAGGTTTGAAGTGGTCTACCACCTCTACTCTACCCACCACAGGGACAGGGTAAGGTTCAAGGTGGCCGTGGACGAGGGGGAGATGGTACCCTCCGTGGTGCATATCTACAAGGGGGCCAACTGGCACGAGCGGGAGGTTTACGATATGTTCGGAATAAAGTTCGCCGGCCATCCTAACCTTGAGAGGATACTTCTGTGGGAGGGATTCAACGGCCACCCGCTACGGAAGGACTACGAGCTACGCAGGTGGGACAACCTGCCACCCAACAAGTAGAGGGAAATCTCCGGGGGCCGGAAGGCCCCCTCTTTTTTATGGGAACCGGAATAGATGTCGGGTCTTACAGAGTCAGTTCCCTCGGGAAGGAGGCCCTGAGGTTCGCCCTGTTCGGGGAACCACCCTCTAAAGTTTACCTTGAAATAGGCCCGGGAAAGGGGAGACTGGCGGTTATATTTGCCCTGTTGAGTTTCCGGTGTCATCTTTACGATAGCGATCCTTCCCTGATTGAGCATTACCGCTCATTAACGCGCTGTTTTGGTGTTGAAGGTCAGCTTTTCTTTAACCTGCAAGATGTGCGGACCTTGAGATACAGAGATCTGCCCGAAGGTATAGGAGTGTTTGTAGCCGAAAGGGTTCTGCACCACCTGAAGTTTTCGGAAAGCGTAAGGGTGCTGAAAATCCTGCGTAACAGGATGCTCCCCGGAGGGAGGGTGTTCCTGTCCCTGTCCGGTCTGAACTCCCCCATAGGCAAGGGTTATCCCCATGCAAATTTACCTGTAGAGGAGAGGTACTCTTCCCTTTCTCCGGACGTTGCGGAAAAGTTCAGGATTACAGGGAAGGTGTGCCTGTATACGCCTGAGGATGTCCGTCGGCTCATGGAAGAAGTCGGAGGTTTCAGGGAGGTTATCGTAAGGCTTACCGACTTCGGTAACGTCATGACCGTTTACGAGAGGGTATGATCCCTTTCGTCAAAGATTCCCATTACCTCCGCATCTCGTACGTACCCGATCACCCCGTCCACCGTATATCCCTTACCGCTAAAGGGGATCACTTCCAATCTTACGGGTGTCGTATCGTCTCCCGTGTCCCGGATCTCTCCCCCACTTCCCCCTTGGTTCGTCCGCAGAATTCCCGGCTCTATTCTAAAGTGGAAATTGCGGAAATACAAACGGGTGGAGGGGACCTTACACGTCTATAATAAATTATTGTGCTGAACCTACTCACCGCAGCAGGGGGCGGTACCGCTGGTTTATCCCCGTCCGCATTCCTCGGTTTTATTGCCGGGATAATACTTGCCGGGTTTGTAGCGGACGTAATATTCCGGAAGTTCAGTATACCGTCAACTCTCTTCCTGCTCCTTCTTGGATTTCTCATAACGAACGTCCTTCATATCGTCTCTCCGGACGTAGCACTGGTAATCGCCCCCTACTTTGGCACCATGGCCTTCGCCATAATCCTGTTTGAGGGAGGACTGGCCCTTGACATATACGCACTGGTAAAGAAACTCGGGATAGCCTTCGTATTCTCTACGGTGGTTTTTGTCCTCTCCACCCTCGCCATAATGGGGCTATGGATAGTCTACGGAGGGGATCCGTACATCGGCGCCCTTATAGGCGTTATGTTGGGAGGTACGAGCGGAGCGATAGTCCTGCCGACCATAGCGAAACTTCATACTTCACCGGAAACCAGTATCATAGCGAAGTTTGAGGCCGTTCTGGCCGAAATATACATAGTGGTAGGGGCGAGCGTGGTTCTCAACATGATGCAGGGCGGAAGCGTCAACGTACTCCAGTACCTCTACAACTCCATAGTCAACGCTACGATCATAGGGATAATCGTGGGTTTCGTGTGGCTTCAGGCGATCAAGGTACTGATACAGAACGAGGTGTACTACATCCTCACCCTCGGTATGCTCTTCGGCGTCTACTGGCTCGTTGAACTCCTCGGAGGAAGCGGACCCCTCGCCGCCATCATCCTCGGCATGGTTATATCCAACGCCGAAACCATAGTTGACCGCATACTCCCCTTCCTCCGTATAAGCAGGGAAAAGTTGGATATGTTGAACTTCACCCTTGATGAGTTCACAAAACAGGCGAGTATAGAGCTATCCTTTGTGTTCAGCACCTTCTTCTTCCTGATACTCGGTATGACGGTTAAGGTAAACTACCTCATGGATATCAGTGTGCTTCAGGGTATATTCGGTATATTCCTCGTTCTGGTTCTGGTGAGGATCGTAAGCACGTTCGTGCTGTATAAGGTAGATAAGGACATAAACTTCAGGGATGGATTGATCCTCCTCTTTATGATGCCGAGGGGTCTCGTGTCCGCCATAGTGGCCTTCAGCATAGGTGCCGTCCTTACGGATAAGGCGCAGCTCATACTGGCCTACGCCTTCGGTGTGATCGTAGTAAGCGTCGTCTGGATGACCCTTGGCACCTTCCTGACCCGTATCTTCTTCCCTCCCCCCAGAACGGAGGAGATTAAACCTGAGAAGGTGGAAAAGGAGCGTAAAGGTTTCTGGGATAGGGTGGTGGAGACGGAGAAAGAGATCGTTAAAAGGACAAGGAGTATAGTACAGGGTAGACGTAAACATCCGGATAAGAAACGTAAGGGTAAGAACAGAAATATAAAAAACGGAAACCAGAAGAGGGATACGGGGTAACCTCAGGTCAGACCCACGAGATTTTTGAGGGACTCAACTTCCCCGTCGGTAAGGTACCTCCACCCTCCGGGTGGGAGATCCAGATTTACGGTTCCGTAGGAGATCCTCTTTAACCTCTTCACCCGTCTGCCCAGCCTTCTCATCATCCTCCTGATCTCCCGGTATTTGCCCTGTTTAAGTACGAGGATGAGTTTACCTCCCCGTGTGATCTTCGCATCGTGGGCTCTCAACATATCCCCCCTGTCCTCTATACCCTCAAGAACCTTTACGATAAGCCTTTGATCGGGTGGAGGGGTTACCTCCACCACGTAGGTCCTCGGCACCCCGTACTTCGGATGGGTCAGACGATGGAGGAGTTCGCCGTCGTTCGTAAGCAGAAGGAGGCCTTCCGAGGGTTTGTCCAGACGGCCAACGGCCCTCAGGTCGTAAAACTCCGGGGGAAGTATGCTGTATATCGTGGCGTTGTGGGGATCGGACCTTGATACGACGAAACCCGGGGGTTTGTGGAACGCCACGTAAACCATCCTCTTGATACCGCCCGGCTCGTACCCCTCCACCTCCACGACGTCCCCTTCCCCGACCTCGTATAGTGGCTGGGTTATAACCTCTCCGTTCACCCGGACCTTACCCTTCCGTATAAACCGGAAGGCCTTTCGCCGGGAAAAGGAATAGTGGGTCTGGAGGTACTTCAGGAGGGTCAAGGCCCGATTCTAAAGAGGATAAAAAGCCCCACCCTTTATAGGGTGGGGCCGAAGCTAACTTTCGCGAGTTTACCCTACGCTCCCTTCCATCTCCAGCTCTATCAGGCGGTTCAGCTCAACCGCGTACTCCATCGGCAACGTCTTCGTGAAAGGCTCTATGAAGCCGAGGACTATCAGGGTGTACGCCTCCGCCTCGGACAGGCCCCTGCTCATCAGGTAGAAGAGCTGGTCGGAGCCGATCTTGCCAACGGTGGCCTCGTGGCCGATATGGACGTTCTCCTCCTCAATCTCTATGTAGGGATAGGTGTCCGTCCGGGAGTGAGGGTCTAACAGAAGGGCATCACACTGGACGGTAGACTTCACATTATGGGCGCCCTTCACCACCTTCAGCAGTCCCCTGTAGGTTGCCCTGCCGCCATCTTTGGATATGGACTTGGAGGTTATGGTTGACGTGGTGTAGGGGGCCAAATGTATGGCCTTGGCTCCGCTGTCCTGAATCTGGCCCTTGCCGGCGTAGGAGACGGTGAGAAGCTCCATCCTGGCCCCCGGCTCCTTGAGGATGACACCCGGGTACTTCATCGTGACCTTACTGTTGTGGGCGAAGATGCCGTTGGCTATGAAGTTGGCCGTCCCCTCCACCTCTATGTCGTAGGTTACCTCCTCACCCACGTACTCCACCTTGCCAACTTTGACGAAGTGGACGGGGGCGTTTATCTCCTCTTTGGAGAAGTGGAGGAAGTACGTGATGTAAGTCTTCTCCTCCTTCCCGAGGGGTAACTTCTCTTTTCTTACGTGGCGGGTGATCTTCGTGGGGTTCATACCGACGGACATGGCGAGGAGCTTTATCTGCTCAAGGAGTTCCCTGTTGGCGCTCGTGATGGTGAGGTTTTTGTGGTCCTTTCTGACGTGACCGTCGGCGTCAATGTAGCCCTGTATGAAGGCCTTCCGCTGGTTCTCCGGCAGGGTATAGACCCAATCGGGGACCCGCTTCGTTCTGGCGTTCCCTCCAAGTCCTATGCTCCTTATGAAATCAACTATCTCCACGCTCCCCGTTCTGAGAACGACCCCCCTCCTCTGGAGTTTGATACCGAACACGTCCTCAAAGGTGCGGCGCACCTTCGGCTCGGCGGGGTCGTCCTCCGGTACGGCGAAGTATACGCGGTTGTCGTCCGTATAGCCGTCCCCGAGATAGAAACCGAGGAGCCACATCAGGTCCTCCGTTGTCCTTTCCGGGAGTTTAACGGGCTTGTTCCCCCTGCGCTCCGGTGTGAAGTTGAAGGTATAGGGTTTGCCGTGGTCCGGTATCCTCCCGGCTATGGCGACGTAGTCCCCCTCCCTTATATCCCGTAGGGGCATCCATCCGAGGGTCAGGAGTTTGCCAACCTTTCTGAGGACGAGGAAGGGGTGGTTGTCCGTGGCCTTGACCTCCCGGCCGTTCTGGAGAAGGAGCCTGTACACGGGACGCGGGGGATTAACCTTCTTGCCGACGACCCGGCTCCGCACTATCTTCATATCCGGGGTCAGGGACCAGACGTAGTCTCCGACGTTTATGTCCTTTATGGGGACGACGTCGTTGTTCTTGAAGATGTAGGAGTCCTCCGTCAGGCAGCCCAACTCACCGTTAACCCACTCCACGAAGGCGTCCCGGTAGGCGACGGCCCTCTTCGTCACGAGGTTGTATATGTGCTTCGCCCAGTTCTGGATGGTGGTATAACGGACGTGGGATCCCCTCTTTGCTATCACCTCAACGACGGCGGAGTGGAGAGAACCGGAGGAGTAGATAGGGGCCGTACAACCTTCAATATAATGCACTTTAGCCCCTTCTTCAACAATTATGAGTGTTCTCTCAAACTGGCCGAAGTTCTCAAGGTTTATCCGGAAGTAGGCCTGAAGGGGGAAGTCCACCTCAACCCCGGCGGGTACGTAGACGAAGGAGCCACCCGACCACACGGCCGTATTGAGGGCAGCAAACTTGTTGTCCGAGTAGGGTACGACGGTGCCGAAGTACTCCCTCACCAGGTCCGGATACTCCCGGACGGCCGTATCCATATCCACGAAGATGACGCCCTTCTTTTCAAGGTCCTCCCTTACCCGATGGTATACGACCTCGCTGTCGTACTGGGCGCCTAAGCCAGCCAGCCACTTCCTCTCCGCCTCCGGTACCCCCAGCCTCTCAAACGTCCTCTTGATGGAGTCGGGAACGTCCTCCCAGCTGCGGGCCTTACGGTTAGGGTCGGTGGGTGAGGCGTAGTAGATTATCTTATCAAACATCCTCTCCACTTCGGAGAGGTCGGGGCCCCACGTGGGCATGGGCCTCCTTATGAAGTGTTCGTAGGCCTTAAGCCTTATCTCCCTCATCCAATCCGGCTCTCCCTTTATGTGGGAGATCTCCTCTATAAGCTCCCGGGAGAGACCGGGCTTTCCGATGTACTTGTACTCTATCTCGTCGCGAAAGCCGTACTTGCTGTAGTCAAACTCCAGCTCAGGCTTCTCCGGTTTCTTGACTTCCTGTGCCATAGAGAGTATTCTAAAGGGGAATCTTGACTTTTTGGGTCAGGATTACGCCGCCCTTAGAATAGCGACGTGAGAAAGATCCTGTTGCTTCTGCCTGTGGTCCTCGCTTGCGGTCAGAACGGTAAGACCAGCACTAAAGCCGATACGGGTAAGAAACCTGACTTCCACTTCGTGGGTAGCGTTTACATGCTCGGCCAGAGGGCGGGATGGGAGGAGATAAAGGCCTACAGGGCGGATAGCGGATGGGTGTTCAACGAGGAGATGTACATAAAGGTGATAATGCTCGGCCTCGTTAAGGAGATGAGGACCAGGCAGAGGGCCTTCGTGGGAGAGGACGGAGGAGCGAGAAACCTTTACTTTAACATGACCACGCAGGACGCCAGCGTTGAAGCGAGGGGGGAAGTGAAGGACGGGAAGTTCTACGTCACTTACAAACCGATTCAGGGATCTCCGCAGAGATTTCAGTACGACCTCGTAGGTCCGCTTCTAACACCCCAGACCTTCGTATTTGCTGCCACCGTAGGCCTGCTCAAAGAGGGAAAGTACTCTTACTTTGATCCTTCCGTAGCCTCCTTTATGGATGCGGAGGTAACGCGGGAAAGTGATACCCTATGGAAGTTAGACGCCCACGGTATAGTTGTCAGGGCGCACATCAAGGGCGGCAAACTCGTCCTCCAGAACCAGCCCCTCAAGATGGACATAGTGGCGGAGCCTCCGGAAAAGGCAAAGGCACCGGTTGAACCCTTCAACGTCCTATCCCTCTACGCCGTACGGCCCACGGGCAAGCCCATCGGAGACCTGAAGACCCTCGTCCGCCTCGTTGTTAAGATGTACCCCCTGAAGGGGGACCTCACTCTGGACTTCGCCAACCAGAGGGTACTGAAGGCTTCCGGTGACACCTTCGTAATTGATATCGGATATCCAGAAGACCTGAAAGGAATGGCAAATCCGCGTATTCCCGACAGCCTTAAGAAGTACCTCCAGCCCACCCAGTTCCTTGAGGTGAACGACCCCGAAATCCAGAGTCTGGCCAAAGAGATAACTGAAGGAAAACGCACGGATCTTGAAAAGGCGAGGGCCATATTTGAGTGGGTGTACGGCAATCTGGAGAAGAGGGGTTCCGTGACTATACCCACGGCCAAACAGGTACTGAGGGATCGGTACGGGGACTGCAACGAGCATGCCACCCTTTACGCCGCCCTGGCCAGAGCCGCCGGAATACCGACCGATATAATGGTCGGCTTAGTGTATCAGGGGGACGGCTTCTACTACCACGCCTGGAACGTCTCCTGGATCGGTGGCCAGTGGGTGCCGGTTGATCCGGTTTACGGTGAGTTCCCTGCCAGACCCTACCGTATCGCCCTACAGCACGGAAGCCTTGAGAAACAGGCGACCATAATGTCCGTGATAGGTTCCCTGCACATAGAGGTACTTGAGGCGGAACACGAGTAGGTCAGGTCGCTACCCTCTGCCTCCTCAGGTACTCCCTGCCCTTCGGGGTTATTATCCATATCTCTCCGCCCTTACCGACGGAGGGGCAGAGGTTCTTCAGAGAGCATACACCACAGGCGGAGTTACATCCGACGTCCATGGCGTACCCCTTGCGGGACAGTACGGCGAGCATCTGGCGTACCGATTCTTCCGAGTACCCCGTCATGCGGGCGAGGTCCGATACCGAACGGGGTATAACGAGTTTCTCCAACAGGTCAATCAGTACCATCCGTTTCAATTCTAAGGGTGCAGACTTACCCCATTAAATGGCACGGATCCGACGGCACCTGTAAAATAATACCCTATGCTACTGCTTTTAGTATCGCAGCAGGTGGACGTGAAGACCCTTACCGAGGGGAGGAAACCGGTTATAGGAACGGAGGGCGCACCCGTCACGATAGTTATGTTCACGGATCCCGACTGTCCCTACTGCCGCATGACCCACAGGAACGTTATAGAGTTCGCCCAGAGCAGGCCCGACGTGGCCTTTTACATCCGGTGGTTCCCTCTGAGGACGATCCACCCCCACGCCCAGAAGAAGGCCGAAGTCCTCGCCTGTACGCCCACGAAGTACGTACCTGAGGTCGTAAGCATAATAGAGGAGCATTCCGCCCGTGAACCCTTTGACTGGACCTGGATAGCCCGCCTTGACGAGAAGACTGTAAGGAAGATAAAGAAGTGCGTTGAGTCGGGAAAGGGTAAGAAGATCGTGGAGGAGGACTTCAGGCTCGGATTCAAGCTCGGGGTTCAGGGAACCCCCACCTTCTTCATAAACGGGAAGAAACACGTGGGCGCCTTAAGGTCCCCTCAGGAGGTGGAGAGGGTAGTTAACCAGTACACCGGTCAGTAACCGAACAGACCCGGTACCTCCGATAGGGTAACGGGGAGATACCCCCTATCGTTTAGATAAGAGAGAGTGAATTTGAGGTTTGCGAGGACCTTCTCGTGATCGTACGGACTCGTCCCCGGTACGAGTTCAACGTTATGGAACATCATAACTAAAACCACCGGATCACCCATTACCCTCTCCGCCCTCTCCACGAGCCACCTCACGTCGCCCGGACCCGATACCGTCGGCCTGAGCCACACCGTGCCGAAGGTCCTATTTATCAAGTTTTTCAACCTCCGTATCGGAACGCGGGGAACGATCCCGTATAGGTACCTGTTCTTCGGGAGGACGGTTATCGGGACCTCCCATATACCCATATCACCGGGGACGTAGGGGTCCTCTCCGGACGGACGGTAAGGTACGACGGGGGCCCTCCTGTGATCCACGCCGGAAACGACGGAGAAAGGGGTAAAGGAGGAATCCACCCTGTACCCGAGCCTCTCAAGGAAGCGCAGGGTCCTCAGGGACGCCGCGAATCGCCCGGCCCTGTAAGAGAGTGGACGATGGCCGAAAGTATCCGTAAAGAGATCCGTAAGGTTCTTCAGCTTGTCCCATTCGGTGTGGGGGTCGTAATCGGTCGCCTTCTCCGTCGTTATCTCCGGTCTTAGTTTCCGGCCCGGCTCTATAAACTCACCGTGGAGGTGGGTCCCTAACTCCGCCCCTTCTCTCTCTACATCTTTAAGGATGGAGACGCTCCCCGGATCCTCCATCACCTCCGGACTCAGCAGGTACGTCGCCCGGAAACCGTACCGCTCAAGGAGGGGCTGGAGTACCTCCCCTACCCCTTCGTACACTCCCCTGAAACTGAGGGGGTGCCTCACCCTCCAGCCGGGTCCCTTATCGCACTCCGTATCCACCGTAACCGCAAGGAACCTCACGACTTGCTAGCCTTATCAAGTTTGGGTTTTAAACTCTTGTAGAACTCCTTTATCAGGTGGTCGTAGGTCTCCTTCCCCTCCTCTATCCGGTCAAGGTTCTCCTCCATCTTCGCCGTAAACTCGTACTCAAATATGTCCGGAAAGTCTTTCAGGAGCTCGTCCAGTACTTTCTCCCCCCTTTCGGTGGGAGCGAGGGCCTTCCCACGGCGGTATACGTACTTCCTGCGGAACAGGGTTGATATTATCGTGGCGTAGGTGGAGGGACGGCCTATACCGAGTTTCTCAAGGGTCTCAACGAGGCTGGCCTGTGTGTACCTCGGCGGGGGTTTAGTCTCGTCCCTGACGAGTTCAAGTTTCTCCGCCTTCAATTTCTCCCCTTCCTTCAGATCAGGTATCTCCTCCCCTTCCCTGAGGTTGTAGGGCCACACCCTGGACCACCCGTCAAAGGTTATCTTCCTCCCCTCCGCTTTGAACTTTACTCCATCGGCCTCAAGTACAACCTCCCTCTTTTCGTACCTCAGGGGGGCCATCTGGCTGGCTATCGCCCTCCTCCAGATGATGTCGTAGAGTTTAACGAGGTCGTCGTCTATCTTACCCTTGAGAGAATCCGGGGTTATATCCGGGTAGGTGGGACGTATGGCCTCGTGGGCCCCCTGTACGTTCCCCCTGTCCCTTCCGAAGGTCCTCCCCCTCGTCGGCAGGTACTCCTCCGGGAAGTGTTCCTTTACGTACCTCCTCAGGAGGTTCACGCCCTTACGGGATAGTCTGGTGGAGTCCGTACGGTGGTAGGTTATCAGACCCACCCTCTTGCCGTCTATCTCCACACCTTCAAACAGCTTCTGGGCGAGTTGCATCGTCTTCTCCGCCGAGAATCCGAGGACGGTGTTGGCCACCTGCTGCAACGTGGATGTCTTCAGGGGTGCGGGCGGGGACTGTTTAACCTCTTTTTTCTCGTACTTTACTACGGTGAAGTCTTTACCCTTCAGGTTTTCGTAGGTCTCCTTCGCCCTCTTTTCGTCTTTGAACTCCTTGACCGTTCGGGCCGTGAACCTGCTCCTACCCTTCTTTAGTTGAGCGTAGATGTGCCAGAAAGGCTGCGGTTTGAATTCCCTTATCTCCCTTTCCCGCTCCACTATGAGGCGGAGGGCGGCCGTCTGCACCCTTCCGGCGGAGAGTCCCCACCCCTTGATCTTCTTCCAGAGTATGGGGCTTATGAGGTACCCTACGAGACGGTCAAGGACGCGGCGAGCCTTCTGGGCCTCAACCTTCTTCTCGTCTATCTCCGTGGGGTTCTCCACGGCCTCCCTCACGGCGTCGGGCGTTATCTCGTAGAACAGTACCCGCTTTACGGGTTTCTTGAGCTTTTTGAGTTCCTCGGCGAGGTGGTAGGCTATGGCCTCACCTTCGCGGTCGGGATCGCTCCCGATGAGTATGTAGTCGCTCTCTCTGGCCACCTTCTTTATGAAAGCGAGGGTCTTCCCCTTACCCCTTATGAACTCGTACCTAGGTTCAAACGTCTCAAGGTCAACGCCGAGTTCCTTCGGTGGGAGGTCCTTTATGTGGCCTTTGCTGGCGAGGACGACGAACTTGCCGCGCAGGTACTGGGCGAGGGTTCTGGCCTTAGTGGGAGACTCTACGAGCAGGAGAGGTTTCCCCTTCTCCGCCTTTTCCTTCTTCTTTTTACTCTTACTCTTCTTCGCCATTCCACCCATCTCCCCTGAAAAGTATCATGTACATGCTCCATGCGAACATGGCCGTTACCACACCCCATGCGAAGAGCATCATCAGTAGAGCGTCCAGACTCATAGAAGGGAATTATACCGGTGCTACTCCTCCCCGTCGCTCTCTATGACCGCGAGGGGCTGACCCTTGCTCACGCTTATCCCCGGCTCAACGTACACGTGGGTAACCTTTCCGTCTATGTGGGCCTTCAGCTGCGTCCTCATCTTCATCGCCTCTATCACCACGACCGTGTCCCCCCGCTTTACCCTGTCTCCGACCTTCTTCTCAACGGCCACGACCAGCGCGGGCATGGGGGACTTTATGTGCTGCACTGAATGGGAGCGTTGGCCTCTGGTGAGAGAGGGGGGAGCCTTGTAAACCTTAACGGTGGCGTGTACCTCCGGTGTTTCCACGAGAACGCCTTCTCCCGTCCGGGATGTTCTGAAAAGTACTGGACGACCGTTTACGAAGGTTATCTTCGCCCCGTTGCACAGGTCGTGCGCCTTTATCTCACCGTTTTTCAGGTCTATCTCGTGGATCTTGCCGTTATGCTCTACCCACCTTTTCATCTTTCCACCTTCGGCAGGCTTATACCCTTCTGTCCCTGGTACTTGCCCCGGCGGTCGGCGTAGGAGGTCCGGGTTATCTCGTCGGCTTCAAGGAATATTAGCTGGGCTATTCCCTCGTTGGCGTATATCTTTGCGGGCAAGGGGGTGGTGTTGCTTATCTCTATGGTGAGGTAGCCTTCCCACTCCGGCTCAAGGGGGGTTACGTTAACGATTATGCCGCATCGGGCGTACGTACTCTTGCCTATGCAGATACCGAGGACGTTTCGGGGAATACGGAAGTACTCAACGGATCGGGCCAGACAGAAGGAGTTGGGGGGAATTATGCAGTGATCCCCCTTGTGGTGAACGAAGGACCTGTCGTCAAAGTTCTTGGGGTCCACGACCACCGTATGCACGTTGGTGAAGATGTAGAACTCGTCGGCCACCCGTATATCGTACCCGTACGAGGACAGCCCGTAGGACACCTTCCCTTCCCTGACCAGAGACGGCTCAAAGGGTTCAATCATCCCGTATTCACGGGCCATCCTCTCAATCCACCTGTCGGACTTTACCATGGTGGCCATTTTACCCTTGAAACAGGTACTTGCGATAAATTTCGGCCACCCTCTCCGGTGACGCGTACTTCAGTATGCTATCCCTTATTTCGGAGGGGTTAAAGTATCCATTTTCAAGTTTACTGTACGTCTCTCTTATGGCATCTGCTACGGCTCCGGGTGTTCTCTCCTTCACCTTTACGGAGTTCCTTTCGTTCAGGAAGTCCCGGGGGCCTCCGGAGTCCGTCCATACGACCGGCCTACCGCAGGAAAGGGCCTCGGCCAGAGCAACGCCGAAGGTCTCGTACCTGCTCGTACTTACCAGTACGTCGCTATCTCGCAGAAGCCTTATAACCTCATTTTTGGGGAGCGGTCCCAGATACTCGCAGTTCGGTGGAAGGCCCTTTAAAAACTCCGATACGTACCACCCCTCTCCTCCCCCACCTACGAAGAGGAAACGGTACTCCGGCAGGAGACGGGCGGCCTCCCTCAGGAGGATGGGATCCTTTACGGGCGTTATACGGCCAACGAAGAGTATCTGACGACTGACTTTGAAAGTCGCTGCTTTAGAGCATCCGAAAACCGGGTCGGGTAGTACGCCGGAAACTTTAACCCCGAGCCTGCTCTCTATCTCTGATTTTAGAAAACTGCTTACGGCAAGGACCTTTCTGGACCCTCCCATCACAAAGCGGGAAAGCCGGGCGTTCATGCCCCTCGCGAACGTGGAGGAGTGTTCCGCGAGAACGAAACCTTTTCTAAGAAAAATCGCCGGAGGTATTCCGGCCGGAAGGGCCATGTGTACGACCACAGCATCTGGTCTGAAGGTCAGTAAGTTCTTCAGCAGAAGGATGGAATGCATCAGCAGGGCGAGAGGGAGGAAGACGACGCCCATCCGTGGAACGTAGGGTATAAGGAAGGCTTCAACAGGTACGCCCTCCCACACGTACCTGCGGTACCCGAACCTGTTCGTCCTTATCAGGGTTATTACCCTGACCTCTCCGATCTGCCGAAGTACCTTTGCGTGGTCGTTGAAGAAGGGGGTTACGTACGGTCGCTCCCTGTGGGGGTAGTTGTCCGTTATCATGAGGATACGCCTGATCCTACTCCTCCTCAACGCTCACACCTTCGGGAAGGGTTTTCAGTCTCACGATCAGAACGAGCAACGCCGCACCCACGAGCAGAAAGATCCCCCCTCTCAGAAGGTTCCCTGAGTTGAAGGACGCTAAGGCGACCAAAGAGGTACTGACCACGGTCATCACGGAGGCGAGGACCTTCACCTTATAAGGAACCGCCCTGTACTCCTCCCACATCCTCACGTACCTCCCGAACTTCGGAAAGTTAAGTACGAACCTGTACAACCTTTCGGAGCTGCGGGCGTAGAAGTACGCCGCAACTATGAAGAAGACCGTCGTGGGAAGCAGGGGTACGAAGATGCCAACGATACCGATTAGGACGAAGACCGTACCCACCGTTATGTTCAGAACTCTTCTCATGAAGGGGGTATTTTAAATCCGGTTAAGGGAAAGGCCCGGTGGATATGATCGCCCTGGTCGGGTTCCTGCGATAGGACCGGGACACTGTGGGGTTGTGGCGGTATTACCTACTTTATCAACCTCTCGCCCGTGTTCTCTATCCCTACCTCCCTCTTCCGCGGCAGCCTGAAGTCCCTGCTGAAGTTGTACTGTAGGGCAAGGCTGACGTTGGGCCATCTCATGCGGTTGTACTTGTGGGAGTAGTAGTCTTCTCCCTCTACCGTTATCTCGTACCTCCAGAGTTTGAAGGGGTCCGTCGCCGAGAGGACGAGGGAGAAGCCCTTCACCTGCGTCATAAAGGCAACCTGGGTGTATATCTGTTGGCCGTAGCGCCCCCATACTGCCCTGCGGGGAGCCGTGTAGTCTATCTGGGCCTGAAGCATGCCTATGAAGGCGAAGACGGTTAGGGAGGCCGAACCCCCGTACTCGCTTGAGGTGATATTCGCGTAGGAGTACCTCCTGTAGTGGGGGCTTAGGTTGAAGCGGAGAAGACCCTTGAGAAGGGAACCTTGAAGGTAGAGCGAGCCTCCGTAGTCGTATCCACTCCCGGCGTTTATGAACCTCTTGACCATTACGTTATAGCCGTCCCCGTAAGGGTACTCTTGGACATCAAAGATGTTCTCCCTCCTGGAGGCGTAAATTTCGGGTGTTATGGACAGGGGGCCGAGGGAGTAGTTGGTACCCACCTCAAGGGTGTTGGAGTACTCCGGCAGTACCTCCGGGTTCCCCTCCCGTATCTCCGTCCTACCTTCGGATATCCTGATCGGTAGGAAGACGTCCCCGTAGGGTCTCCAGACCCTCCGGGACAGGCTAACGTAAAAACGGTTCCTTCCGCCGTAAGGGTAGGAGAGGTGCAGGGTGGGGAAGGGGGCAAAGTACCAGTACTTTCGCGGTCCGGGCAATGAAGGATTAGAATTGATGGATTTACACTGATCAAGACAACTCAAGGATTGAAAAATGCCCCTACCTCAGGGCCTTACACCCTGAGAATAGGGGCATGATGAAAAAAATCATCACCGCCCTTATGGTG
>WFXS01000124.1 GCA_015490465.1 Caldifarciminota bacterium | reverse complement strand
TTCCAAGAGTCCGTTGAGGAGCTGAAGGAGGCCGTCTTCTCAACCCTTAACCGGGGCAAGGTCCTCATCCCCTCCTTCGCCCTTGAGAGGTCTCAGGAGTTACTTTACATCTTCAAGGGATGGGAGAACGCCGGCGAGTGGCCGGGGGAGTGGAAGGTCGTTTTAGACAGCCCTCTCGCCACGAAGATCCTGACGGAGTTCCTTAAGTTTCCCGAATGTTACGACAGGGAGGCTTACGCCCGCTTTTTGAAAGATAATCCTTTCAAGCTGAAGAACCTCCTGATCACGAGGACAAAGGAGGAGTCCAAACGCCTGAACCACGTGCGTACCGGCCTTTCAATAGTTGCCGGTTCGGGCATGTTAACGGGGGGCAGGGCTATACACCACCTGAAGCACATGATAGAAGATCCAAACAACGCCCTCGTATTCGTGGGCTATCAGGCTGAAGGCACCCTCGGGAGGGAGATAGTGGACGGTGCGGAGAAGGTGTGGATACTGGGTCGCTTCTACGACGTGAACCTGCGCGTTTATACCATAAACGGTTTCTCCTCCCACGCCGGGAGGACGGAACTTCTGGAGTGGATAGACGCTGCCGACCCCGACACCGTGATCCTCGTCCACGGCGAGGATCACGCCCGTGAATCGCTGAGGGAAGGTGTACTTGAACGTGAGAACAGGGAAGTCCTTATGCCCACCCTGTACGACGAGATAGAGGTTTGATCACCTGCCGAGAAGCATGTTCAGTACGGTCACGAAGTTGGGGTTGAACAGGGTCATACCGAGGACCGTCAGGATCACCAGGAATACGAGCATGAGGTTGAGTCTGTCCATCTTGCGGTTCAAACTCTGCTCAAGGGAGGATATCTTAGCGTCCAATTTCTCCTCAAGGGAGGTTATTTTCGCATCCGTTTTCTCCTCTAGGGAGGTTATTTTCTGCTCAAGGTAGGAATATCTGGTGTCCAACTTCTCCTCAAGGGAGGTTATTTTCGCATCCGTTTTCTCCTCTAGGGAGGTTATTTTCTGCTCAAGATAGGAAAACTTGGTCTCCATCTTCTCCTCAAGGGAAGTTATTCTCTGCTCAAGGTGAGAATACCTAGCGTCCATCTTCTCCTCAAGGGAAGATATCTTTGCATCCACCTTCTCTTCAAGGGAGGTTATTCTCTGCTCAAGATAGGAAAACCTGGCGTCTATTTTCTCCTCAAAGGAAACGAAACGGGCGTTTATCTCTCTCTCAAAAGAGGTGAAGCGGGTGTCCATCTCCCTTTCAAAGGAAGCGAAGCGGGTGCTTATATCGTTTTCAAGAGCGGTGAACCTCTCATCCATCTTCCTCTCAAGGTAGGAGATCCTGTTCTCCAGAGTCTCAAACCTCAGATCCATATCGTCCTTAAGGGATGAGAGCCTCACATCCATCTCCTCCCTCAGGGAATCCACCTTAGCATTTACCTCTTCCCTCAGGGAATCTATCTTCGTATCCAGAGCCTTGAACCACTGTATAGATTCCTCCCTCGTCATGAATCTCCTGAAGAGGTCGTCCTTTACGTCCTCAAGGTAGTCCGTCAGGACCCTGGCCGTATCTTCACCTAACTTGTCCTTTAGTTTCAGGAATACTTCCGTTGTACTCCGCCTCACTCTCTAATTCTAAGGTGGAACTGACGTCACCTTTAAAATACTCACCTTAAGGGAGAGGTGCCCGAGCGGCCGAAGGGGCGCGATTCGAAATCGCGTGTCCCCGTAAGGGGACCGTGGGTTCAAATCCCACCCTCTCCGTTTTGGAAATAAAGGTTCTCGGAGGGAACTCCAATCCTGCCGTTTTGCGTGGTATATGCGAGCATCTCGGGGTTGAACCCACAAAGCACTTTGTTGGCCGTTTTTCCGACGGCGAGATCCGGGTACAGATAGAGGAGAGCGTAAGGGGTCACGACGTTTACATAGTCCAGTCCACGAACCCTCCCGCCGAAAATATCCTTGAGCTCCTCCTGATAGCGGACGCTGCCCGCAGGGCCTCGGCTTCCCGGATAACGGCCGTAATTCCCTACTTCGGATATGCCAGACAGGACAGGAAGGACAGGCCGAGGGTTCCCATATCCGCCAAGTTGATAGCCAACCTCATAGAGGCCTCCGGAATAGACAGGATACTGACGGTTGACCTGCATGCGGACCAGATACAGGGGTTCTTTAACATACCCGTGGATAACCTCTACGCCACCCCCATATTCCGGGATCACTTCCTGAACCTCTTTCCCGAAGGGCTTGACCCCGAAGGGTGGGTCGTGGTCTCTCCGGACGTCGGCGGGATAAAGAGGGCGCGGCTCGTGGCGGAGAAACTATGGAACCTCCCGCTGGCCATGGTGGATAAGCGCCGTCCACGTCCCAACGTGGCGGAGGTGGTGAACGTTATCGGAGAGGTTGAGGGTAAGAACGTCCTTTTAGTGGACGACATAATAGACACGGGCAACACCATAGCCAACGCCTCAAGGGCCCTGATTGAGAGGGGAGCGAAGGAGGTGTTAGTTATGGCGACCCATGGACTCTTCTCCGGACGGGCGAGGGAGGTCCTGAGCGACGCCCCCATAGAGAGGATACTCATAACAAACACCGTTTACAGAAGGGAAAAGGCCCTACCGGAGAGGACGGAAGTGCTGGACATATCGGGCCTTCTGGCCGAGGCTATAAAGCGTATCCATAGCGGCGGATCCGTATCCGCTCTGTTCCTGTGATAGGAAAGGGTAGGGAAGCGTTTACGTTCCCTCTCCGGATGTAAAATACCCTGTGCCTTCGCTTTTTAACAACAGGGGGAGTCTCCTCATAGCCGTAGATGCTCAGTCCGTGGCGTACAGGGGATTCCACGCCATGAGCCGTAAACCTCTACGAAACCACCTCGGCCTGAACACCTCGGCAGTTTACTACTTCAACAACCTCGTAAGGGATCTGATAAAGCGATTTAAGCCCACTCACGGCGTGGTCGCCTTTGATACGAAGGAGCCGACCTTCCGCCACCGGATACTGAAGGAGTACAAGGCCCAGAGACCGGAGACTCCCGACGAACTCATACCGCAGATTGAGTGGATAAAGGAACTTTCCGACGCCCTCGGCGTCAACCCCGTGGCCCGCCCCGGATACGAGGCGGACGACATCCTCGCATCGGCGGCCATGCTGGCGAAAGAGAACGAGATCCCGGCCATACTCGTAACGAGCGACAAGGACGTAATGGCTTTAATAGACGACAGAGTGAAGGTCCTGAACGTTGCCGACGAGAGGTTGTACGACAGGGAGGCCGTCCTGAAGAAGTACGGTGTACTACCGGAGCAGATACCGGACCTCCTTGCCTTAGTGGGGGATCCGACGGACAACATCCCCGGTGTAAGGGGCATAGGAAAAAAGACAGCACAGAAACTTCTGAAGAAGTACGGTTCCCTTAAGAACATCCTCGCCAATCTGGACGAAATTGAGAGGACGGATAAGAGGGCGGCTTCTGCCCTTAGAAAGGCCTTAGAGGGCGGTGAGATAGAGAAGATCCTGAAACTCGTTACGCTCGCTACGGAACCCTTCTTCACTCTGGACGAAATAAGGATGCGGGAACCGGACAGGGAGAGGCTGATAAAGATTTACCGGTTTCTGGACTTTTACTCCTCCCTGAGGGAGATAGCCGTACCACCGGACCTGCCTGAACCCCGGCCCTACAGCGGTAAGGACGTGAAGGGAATGGGATACGACGGAGAAAAGGTTTTCCTGAGCGATGGGGAGGGGATATTCGTGGCTGACGGGATACCGAACGATACCCCCTTATACACCGTTGATCTGAAGGGAGTCTACAGGAAGGGCCTTACCCCCGGACCCGACCTCCACGACCTGAGCGTAGGGGACTACCTCCTGCAACCGGAGATAGAGGACGAGAGCAGGAAGAACCGGCACGACCTGTCCTTTCTGGCGCTCAAGTACATGGGATGGGAGGTGGTTGAACCGGTTGAGGCCTTCAGGGCATATCTCTCCGCCATCATAGGGGAGGAGATACTTTCGGAGTTAAAGAGGGAGGAACTTTACGGGGTTTACAGGGATATAGAGCTTCCCCTCGTTGAAGTTCTGGCCTCCATGGAAACGGCGGGGGTGAAGGTGGACGTGGAGTACCTTAAAGGGATTGAAGAGGAGATTGAGAGAAAGATAAAGGAGTACGAACAGCGAATATACGACATAGCCGGACGCCCCTTCAACATAAACTCGCCCAAACAGCTGTCAGGGATCCTGTTTGAAGAATTAAAGCTGCCCCCTGTGAAGAAAACGAAAACCGGCTATTCAACCGACGTTGA
This sequence comes from Caldifarciminota bacterium, assembly GCA_015490465.1. Lineage (GTDB taxonomy): Bacteria > Hydrothermota > Hydrothermia > LBFQ01 > LBFQ01 > JAADCS01. Next base: position 8,716 of record WFXS01000124.1, on the reverse strand, counting down.
AGTCCTGACCACTCTGGCAAAGGTCCATCCCCTTCCCGCCCTGATCCTTCAGTACAGGGAACTCTTTAAGATAAAGAGTACGTACGTTCAGGGACTTCTGAAGTACGTATCGGAGGACGGACGGATACACCCCACCTTCTCCCAAACTACCACAGCCACGGGAAGGCTCTCCTGCTACAACCCCAACCTTCAGAACGTACCCGCCCGCGGCGAGTGGGGAGAACGCATAAGGAGGGCTTTCGTTCCGGAAGGAGGATTCGTATTTGCCGATTACGACTACTCCCAGATAGAGCTCCGGGTACTCGCCCACCTGTCGGGAGACGAAAACCTCATACGAATTTTCCTTGAGGACGGGGATATACACACGGAAACCGCCCGCGCCCTCTTCGGAAAGGAGGAAATAACGCCGGACGAGAGGAGGGTGGCCAAAACGGTGAACTTCGGGATAATTTACGGTATAAGTCCCTACGGCCTGGCCAGAGCGCTCGGTATAGAGGTAGAAGATGCGAAGGAGATGATTGAGCGCTACTACGGGAGATTTCCCCGTGTCAGGGAGTGGCAGAGGGAGATAATGGAGTTCGCCAGAGATAAGGGGTACGTCCAGACCCTCCTTGGGCGCAGGAGGTACGTGTACGCCGACCCCTTTACGAACGACGTATGGAGGAGGATAGTGATAAACACCCCGGTTCAGGGGACTGCCGCCGATATCATAAAGCTGGCCATGATAGATGTACACGATCTACTGAGGGATTTTGAAAGTCGCCTCATACTGCAGGTACACGACGAACTCCTGTTTGAGATCAGGGAAGGGGAGGAGGACTTACTCCCGAAGATAAAGAAGGTAATGGAGGGGGCGGTTGAACTTAAGGTTCCGGTCAAGGTGGACTTCGGGACGGGAAGGAACTGGGCCGAGGCACACGGGTAGTTTTTCCCCCTTATAATATTCACCTCACGTGGGGCGGTAGCTCAGGTGGGAGAGCGCCTGAATGGCATTCAGGAGGTCGGGGGTTCGAGTCCCCTCCGCTCCACTTTTTTTATCCCTGCGTGAACAACGTCAGGTAGAGAATAAGTTTTTCGGAGGCTCTTACGCTGTGGGGTACACCGGGTTTCAGATCTATCACTTCTCCTTCGGACAGATGCACTTCGCCATCAGGAAGGTTGATCACCCCTTCACCCCTGCAGCATACTATGAACACTCTACCCGGTGCGGAGTGAGAACCGAGTTCCTCTCCCGCTTCAAGGGTTATCCGTATACCTTTTACGTTCCCGTGCGTCCAGAGTACTTCCTTTTTCATATACGCTATTCTAAGCGGGTTATTTCAACACCTCCTCAACCTTGACTTTAAGACCTTTCAGGACACACGATTCAACCTCACCCTTCTCAACCGCAACGGAGTGTAATATGTACTTGCCGTCCTTCAAACACCACACCTCAATAACCTTTTCACCGGGCAACACGATCCAGTACTCTTTGACACCGCACTTCTCGTAAAGAACAAACTTCTCGTACCTGTCCCTGTAATAACTGGACGGGGATACGATCTCAACGGCGAGATCCGGAGAACCGAAGAGCCTTTCCCGTTTGATGTTCTTTAGGCCTTCGTTGGATATGAAGACTATGTCCGGCTGGACGACTACAGTATCCGACAGGATAACGTCAAAGGGGGCGGGAAGAACCTCTCCTGAGTTTTCCTTTATAACCGCCTCCCATACCTTCACGTAAAGACGTCCCAGAATGGACTGGTGCTCAAACCCCGGCGCTGGCATTTCTTCCAACCTCCCGTTTATGAGTTCGTAGCGTTTGTCGTCCGTGAGGCGAAGGTAATCTTCGTACGTCCAGACCTTTCTTTTCGGCCTATCAACTACCGCTTCCTTCATTATTTAGACCTCCTCTATGAGTATTTTACAGCCGAGCCGTGGATCTATCAAATGCGAGTGCTTCTTTTAACCTCACGGCCCACGCTTCATGCCTCTTGGACAGGAAGGTTCCGTACCTGACGGAGTGGAGGAGGTCCGAAGGGGCGTAAAGTAAGTGGCCCACGCGGGAGAGGTAGTCGTAGGTGGTCTTCCTCGGATTGGGACTTTTCGGGAACAGGAGAGGGGCGTTATCAAGGGCGAACCTCCTGCCGTCCCCGAAGAGGTGGGACCCCACCTTGAAGTACGCCAGGATCTTAAAGGACGATTCGTATCTCGGAATCCTCACCCTCTTCCATTTGTGATATATTCCCCCATCGCCGGCGAAGGAGACGAAGAACTTCCCCTCCATCATAGCACGGGCGAAGCGGATGGGCAGGGACAGGGCGGGGTAATGCACCTTCGCGGGGTCCTTGAGCTGCTCAAGGACGGGGGAGCCGTAGGTCTCAAACTCCTCCCCCTTCAGAAAGGATATGACCCCCTCAAGGATGGCCTTGAGCGCCCGGTTTCCGAGGAGGGAGTAGAATATCCTCGCCCTGTAGAGGTAGGAGTCGTCCCCGGTAACGAGGGAATGAACGGTGATGGGAAACACGTCAACGTATATCCCGACCCTCTCAAAGGACTTTATGACCCTTTCCAACTCCAACGCCTCTTCTAGGAAGCCCACCCCTATGCGGTACATGAGGAGGAGCATCCTGTGGTAAAGTTTCACGTAGTCGTAGGCGTTCCTGTACTCCCCCGGAGGTGGAAGGAGGCCAAGGGTATAGGCTTGATTTAAAGATGTGTAAAGAGTTATCTCATCCAGAAAATCCTGGGGTTCGTAACGACGAAGAAACCCTTCAATGATTTCCAGAAGATCCTCTATCTTCTGGCCAAGAGATAGCGCTCTCTCATCTGACTGGGCGGCCACCATGAGAGCTCCACATGACGGATCAACACCCATATTTATTGAAATTTTAACCAATCTAAGGGCATCTTTAGGGGACGGGAAGAAGTTGAAGGGTTTGGCCATCTTCAGAAGCATGAGAGAGTACCTGTCCTGCCGCTCTAAGAATATTTTCTCGGCCTTCTCCACGGCCCCGTAGGGGTTGCCTGTGAAGTACTCGTCGGCCACGGAGAGGAGGAGGGGGTCATCCCCTAACATTCTGCGTATCATGGGGCAGGGAGGATTATAACTTGGAATACGTACGTCGGTGTCAGGTGTGCGCCGTAGAGCCTTCGGGGGTCGTTCATGGCCGTCTTCCTGCTCATAGGCTTCGGACTCCGTATCTTGGGGATGGTCGTCCGTATAATGGACGCCGATGGGGGAGTTGGAAGGGTTTCTAAATAGGGTCATATGTGGCGATGCGGCGGAGGTTTTGAGACGCCTTCCATCCAACAGCGTAGATCTGGTGATAACGAGTCCCCCGTACTACAGGCAGAGGAATTACGGGGCGGGGGGAATAGGGAACGAGCGAACGGTTGAAGAGTACATTGACAATTTGATGGTTATATTCAGAGAGTGCGTTCGGGTGGTAAAGGACACTGGGAGTATAGTCTTCAACTTAGGTGATAAGTACGAGGATGGAAGCCTTCTACTGGTCCCGTACCGGTTTGCCATAGAGGCGATGAAGAGGACAGGGGTAAAGCTAATAAACGAGGTGACCTGGGTAAAACCCAACCCCGTTCCCAAGCAGGATAGAAGGAAACTCGTACCGGCTACGGAACCCTTCTTTATCTTTGTGAAGTCCGGCGATTACTATTTCAACAGGGACGCCTTCCTGAATCACGTTGATTTTTTGAAGAGAACTAAGAGAAAAAGGGGGAACAATCTGGGTAAAAGGTACTTTGAACTTATAGAAATGTCGGATCTGACACCGGAGCAGAAGAGCCGGGCGAAGCGGGAGCTGATGGAGGTAATACGGGAGGTTAAGGAAGGAAGAATTGAAGGTTTCAGGATGAAGATAAAGGGAGTCCATGCCATGCCTTACGGTGGCCAGGAAGGAGGCAGGAAGATACACATGGAACGGGACGGTTTCACCATCATAAGGATATACGGCCGCTCTATCAAAAGGGACGTAATTGAGTCTCCCGTGGAAACCATAAAGGGGAATATCCACCCGGCGGTGTATCCCGAATACATCGTTCAGGAGTTCCTGAAACTCCTCACCAAGGAGGGGGACGTGGTCTTGGACCCCTTCATAGGATCCGGCACAACGGGCGTGGTAGCGAAGAGGATGGGAAGGCACTTCATCGGTATAGAGATAAACCCAAAGTACTGCGAGTACGCCCGCAGGAGGATAGCAGAAGTAAAACCGCGACGTACGCTGGAGTGGTTCGTATAATGGAATGGGGAAGGTACCGGGAGGTGTTGGATAGGATATTTCGGGAAGTTAAGGAAAGTCGGAAGCGAGGGGACAAGGGACATATGGGAAAACTTTCCGGTAAACAGAGGAGGTGGGCCGAAACCCTGATAGCCAACGTAGAGAACCAGAAGTCAGTCGTGGCGGTCGTAATAACCTCTTTGCTTAAAAAGATAGTATCGCCAGAACAGGACGTTAGATTGCACCGTGAGGAGTTTGAAGGGGGGTATTCCGGGCGAAGTCTGGACACGAACGTTGTAACCCCATGGCTGAAGGAGCATTTCAGCAGGTTTGCACCGAAGGAGAGCGGTTGGCTCACCAGGTCCATTGAGCAGCCTCATCCCTTTACTATGGACTTTCCGGGGAAGATAAGGAACAGCTCGGTTAAGAGGGCCTTTCTATCAATCTTAGACGACGTTGAGGAGAACGGGGCCGATCCGCACGCCTATCTGTTCGCCCTCCTATACCTCCTCCTTGAGAAGTACGAGCGGGAAAACGAACTGGTAGCACAGGTGAAAGTGGGAAATAGGGAAGCCATACTTACCATAGAGGAGGTGATCGGGATGCTTAGGGAGCACTTCTCCACAAAAAGGGCCTCCCGCCTGCCGGTAGTTGCCATATATACGATATATTCAGATTTTTAAGGAGAATGTAAAAATATACGAGGATAAAACCTTAAAACCCTTAAGGACCCATACGACTTCGGACAGGTACAGGGGATTTGGAGACATAGAGATCTACAATTCAGACGGAACACCCTTTGAGATAGTGGAGGTAAAGCATAACATCCCTATTGACAAAATAATGATAGAGGACGTTCTAAACAAGGTCAAGGGGACATCCGTAAGGAAGTACTACATCCTCACCACGGCGGAGCCCAACTTCCGGGGCGACTACGACGAACTGTTAAACGTCATAAGGGACATAAAGATGAGGTACGGCGTTGAAATCATACCGAACGGAATATTCACATCCCTGAAGTACTATCTAAGGATCATCCCGGACCTTAGGGAATTTCTGGACCGTTATACGGAAAATTTGAAGGATGAGTTTCGGAAATCGTCGGACGTAAAGGGGGAACATCTCGTTGAATGGGAAAATATTATCAAAAGAAGAATACTTACCTAAAATTCAAATTCAAATTTCTGCACCGAGGCGTTCGCCAGCCCCCTGGCGAAAGGCCTGATACCCCGGCACCTTCCCCTGTAGATTACCCTCCACGCAGAAGGGAAAAGCTATGGAACTTCTCAAGGGGATACTTAAGCGCTTCGCCTTGCCCATCGCCATAAACATCGTAGTAGTGGCCGTAATATTCCCTGCTCTGGCGTTCGTTGAACCCCTAGTGCAGAAGAGGCTCTTTGACGTCAGCCTATACTACAGGGACTTCAAGGGCTTCGTTTTGGTCTTCGCCCTCTTTGTCCTCCTCTCCATCGCTGGCGTTGTTCTGGAGTACCTCTATACCCTCTTCTACACCAGGTTTGAGAACGGGCTGCGGTACCACATCCTCGGCAAGTTCCTCCGGCACTACTACCTCCTACCGTACGAGGATATACTCAAATCGGGACCGGGATACTACCTAAGTCGCATATACGAGGAGCCTCAAGAGGTCGTAATATCAACCCTGTCCCTGATGTTCAGGCTCATAAGTGCCGTCGTATCCTCCGCCGCTCGCCTGATAGCCATGTTCCTCCTATCCCCGATAGCCACCCTCGTCGTTATACCCCTCGCCCTGCTATCCTTCATCATCACGCGGAGGTTCGGGGGGAGGATAGGGGAGGTCTCCAGGGAGAGGATGGAAAGGGAGGCACGGTTGCGATCCTCTCTCACGGACGCCCTCAAGTCCTACGTCTTCGTTAAGGTCTTCAACCTCGTAGAGTGGGCCACAGGTCACGTCCTCAAAAACGCCCTTGGCTTCCTCAACACCCTGTACGACTTTCAGAAGGTCAGGGAGGGGTACGTCCTCATCAACCGCCTTGGGAGCATGAGCGTACAGGTGGCCTTCATAGGTCTGAACGTCTATCTCCTCCTCCTTGGCAAGATAACCGTTGGGGACTTCTTCGGATTTATGGCGGCCTTTTACCCCTTCTACTCCGCCCTTGGAAGCATAATTGAGGGTATTCCGCAGGTCTTGAGCCGGAGGGCGCAGTTGGAGAGGGTGGAGAGCCTCTTGAACGTCGTCCCCGAAGATGGGGATGGTTCTGGCGAAGGGATAAGGCTTGAGGACGTCTCCTTCTCCTACGGGGACCGCAGGGTACTTGAGGGCGTAAGTTTGACCGTAAGGAAGGGGGAGAGGGTGCTTGTGGTAGGTCCGAACGGCTCCGGGAAGAGTACCCTCCTTTTGATAATGGCCGGTCTCCTGAAGCCGGAGCGTGGGAGGGTTTCCCGGTGTAGGAAGGTCTCCCTTATGCCAAATTACGTTCCGGACGTACCGGTGGGGGAGTATTTGAATCTGGACGTTTTCAACCGGGAGGTACTCGCAAACCTCCTCAAACGGTTCCGCATAGCGATGGACAAACGCCCCTCCCAACTTTCGGCCGGACAGTTCAAGAAGTTCATCGTAGCCCTAACCCTATCGCGGGATGCCGACTGCTACCTCCTGGACGAGCCTTTTGAGAACGTGGATACCGAAAGCATTCCGGATGTTGCGGAGGCCGTACTCTCCCTTACGGAGGGGAAGGCTCTGGTGGTGGTTATGCACGGGAACGAGGAAATTTGGAGGCGTTTTGACAGGATTTTGGAGATAAAAGGGGGTAAGGCGTATGATATATCTGATAGGCTTAACCGTCAGCGGCAAGGTGATTGACTCGGAAAGCGGCAGGCCCATGGCCTACGCCGTAGTGATCCTCCACAACCCCAAAGACTCCTCCAAACTGACAGGCACATACACGGACGAGAAGGGGACCTTCGTCCTCAAGAACGTCAAGGCTGGCAGGTACCTCATCTCCGCAGACTTCATAGGCTACAGGAAGACCTTCATCGGCCCAGTTGAGGTAAAGAGGGATACCAACATCGGCACCATCCCCCTCTCCCCACAGGCCATAAGGACGGAGGAGGTCGTCGTTGAGGCCACACCTCCCAAGGTGCGGTACGAGGTGGATAGGAAGGTGATAACCCCCTCGGCAGACATAGTGAGCCGAGGAGGGAGTGCGGCGGACGCCCTTAGGGGTGTTCCGGGGGTGAAGGTTGACCCGCAGGGGAACGTAGAGATAAGGGGAAGCGACAGGTACATCCTCTTCGTGGATGGCAGGCCCACGAACATGAGCCTCAAGGAGATACCGGCATCGCAGGTTGAGAGGATAGAGGTCATAACCAACCCCTCTGCGGAGTACGACGCAGAAGGGAACGCGATAATAAACATCGTGATGAAGAGGAGGAAGGTAGCAGGGTACGGCTTCAGCCTTCAGGGGGTGGCGAACTCCTACCTCGGTGGGATGCTGAACGGTACTTTCGGCTTGAGTACGGGGAGGTTCCAGCCCTACATCCGGTTGAGGTTGATGAGGTGGATAAACAGGCCTTTAGTTTATGGTGAGTACATCCTCGGAGGAGATACGGTTGCCATGATCGCAGAGGACGCCGTAAGCGAGGACAGAACGGCCGGGGGAGAGGCGGGGTTCAGGTACCTTTTAAGCGAAAAGGACCGGGTAAGTTTTGAGGTTGGAAGCATGTACAAGGAGCCTACGGTGAGCGCCCTTTACGAGTACGTCTTAAACGGGGATACGAACGCCAACTTCTCTATCCTCACCCTCACATCCCCAAGGCACCATCTCCTCCTCGGCTACGACCACGATTTCTCCAAGGGGCATACCCTCTCCCTCACCCTGTACGGCTCTCACTACTCCAGCCACAGGTTTTCCAACGACAGCGCAGCCGACGGCTACGTCCAGTACGAAGGCAGAAGCGTAGTCAGGTACGGCTTCGGAGAGATACGATACGGGAGGAGGATGGGCAATTTCAAGCTCAACGCAGGCTACAAGGGGGAGGTTGAACTTTACTCCCGTTATGATAGCCTACGCGTAACGACGCCCAACTTCCCAGATCTTCCCGATTACTCTTTCAACGGGAGGGACGAGACCCATGCGGTGTATGCCACCCTCTCCTCCAACCTCGGCAAACTCTCCTACAAGGTGGGTCTGCGACTGGAGTACATGGACCGTAAGTTCAACGTGACTACGGAGGATGCCCCCATAAGGGTGAAGTACAGTAGTTTCGCGCTTAGACAGAGAAAAGGGGATTGCGTTGAGGCTGAAGGGCGGCTCTACCGAGCCATCGTAATCGTTGCTGAAGGGAGAAAGGAGAAATACCTTTAGAAAGTCTAAGCCTCTCAAGGAGGAAGAAACCGTGGAAGGCAAGAGTAATAAAGCCGAGGATGGCAACAGGGACTCTAACGAAGAAGGTATCGGCGGAGAAAACCTGCTTGAGGATCTTAAACATCTCCTCAATCTTCCATCTGATTTTTCGCA
>WFXS01000123.1 GCA_015490465.1 Caldifarciminota bacterium | reverse complement strand
CATAAATCATAACTTTATGATTGTTGAAGGCCTGTCGGATGTTGTTTTACCGTTCAAAAATTCATATTTAGGGAAAGATTTTATAATTGATGTTAAAGTTGATGTTATGTACAAAAGGGGATATTGCGGCGAATTTGCCAGTATAATTTTTAAACAATACAAATACGACAGTTTGGTTAAGCTCGCAGATAATATTGGCACGTACGAACACCCTCCCCGTTTCTCTATGGACTTTTCAGATACTATTCTCAGTAAGGGTATGATAAGTCTCAGTAGAGATAGTAGATCCGTTTATCGTACGGAACTTGCCGTCCTTGAAAGTTCTATAATCGGCAACATAACCATAGGAGGTACAGTTGACGTCCTTGATTTCTCCAAGAACAATATAAACGCCCTCGTATACTTTGAACCTCAAAGACCGGATGAAAGGGAGGTTGAACGATGAATATGCCACATGCGTGTACATACGCATGGATTATCGTCGTGATAACGTTTGCTGCGCTCGTACTTCTCAGCTTTGCACTTTCAATTCACCCTCTTCCTCGCACGATAAGGAGGATATTAAAGGAGGTACAGGATGATCTGTTCAGATTTCGGCATGCAAATGGCAGGATCACCCCTAAATGGTTTATGGAAAAGAACAACTTTGCAGGAGAAGGTAGTATAATAGTTGATGTTGAGGAGGGCGATTTTGATGTGGTTAGAAATATCACATGGAAATATATATCGTTTTACGATTACAACCCCAACGTGTTCATGAGGGCCAGATTATTACCTTCGCCGTCAACCGCGTACAGGAGGAACTTTCCCGACCCGTTTACGTGGCTCAGAGATTTGATCTGCATTTTCTACACATGGCATATAAAACTTATGGAAAGGGATCAGCGGAGGCTTATTCCACTTATCAGAGGTGAAGTCCCCGGGAACCATACCAGGAACCATAGAACTATTAGAAGAGAAAGAGAAAACTACTGTACGAATAGGGATCAGGGGTATCGCGATGTCTGGAATCTGGAGAATTTCATAAAGTTAATGCACGAGAGAACGGCGTACCATCTACAGAACCTGTACAGGGGGATAAGGCACATAGAGGAAAGGCAGAAGCGTTACCTCATAGCTGGGGACCTTTACTTTACCGAGATGTTACTGTTTTACCTGTGGCCGTATCTGTTCACGTGCGTTGTGGAATATAAAAACAACACGTGGAAGCGAATATGGAACTGGGTCAGGAGGTTCGTCACCTTTTTCATGTTATTCACCCTAAACGGGGCAATATTGGGCGTGCGGTCTGAACCACCGCAGGACACTTCCGGGGACAATCAGGAAAATTCGGCTCCACCGGTAGTAAATTCCCATCAGCTCCTGAATACCCTTTTTCAAACGCTATCAATTCTGGTTTCTTTCATACCTATAGTCCTCCTGATCGTTGCGGTAGTTTACCCGGTTCTTCTGCTGTACAGTTACATCTTATTTGGGCATCTGGTTCTTATACCTGATGTTATACCATTCGGAATAATCTTTCTAGCGTATGCGATCATAGGTCTGGCTATAGGTGTTTCAAGGTCCCTAAGAAGCCATCAGATCCAGATACTCAGGTACTACTACGGCATAATTAACGGATGGGGAGAGAGCATTCTCCGGCCTGTGATATACCTCCTGATAATGGGTATTTCCATGTCCTTCTTTACGGGAAGGATAAAGTGGATCTGGGGTTTCGCATTTATCGTTTTGTTTGTTATAATTTACTCGTTTATGTACATGTTGGTTCATAGAATGGCCAGGTTATTCGGTACGATAATTGTTGTTTCGTTGTTTTTTGCCCCTCTCATATGGGATAAAATTATCAAATTCCTGCAGGACTTTTTACCCAGGCTGTCTTACATGTTTCTGGAAGCCGTATTCGGTCTCGCATACTTCATAGGTTTCTCCCTCTCACTATCCTTAAACGACATGTACGAATCATGGCCAAAATACGTTTACAAACACGAAAAGAGTATTCAAAACCACTTCAACGACGATGTAATAACGGCAGTGTCAAATCTACCGGTTGTCAAGCAAAACGGTTCAAGTTCCCCCGTCCTTGCTGGAGGTTGTGGTAAGGATACCGTTCCGAGAATATTCTACCCGTGTACGTGTATAAGGATACGGAACCAGTACGATATAAACTTCATAGCCTTTGTGGTCTTCATGAAGATATACGTTCTCAGTATGCTGTGGTTTCTGTTCGTTCCGTTAAAACGGAAGTTCATGAGGCTATAAAACGGCGTTAGCGGGGCGGTTTCCCTGTATTTCCCCGTGTATAATTTCCGCCATGGCTAAAGACTACAAGGACACCCTGAACATGCCCCGCACCGACTTCCCCATGCGTGGGCGTCTGCCCAGGAGGGAGCCGCTCTTCCAGAGGAAGTGGGAGGAGAAGGGCGTTTTCAAGAGGTTGAAGGAGAGGGAGGCTCCCCTGTTCATACTGCACGACGGCCCCCCCTACTCCAACGGCCACATCCACATAGGCCACGCCCTCAACAAGGCCCTCAAAGACTTCGTCGTCAGGTACAAAGCCCTTCGGGGCTACCGTGTGAGTTTCGTCCTCGGGTGGGACAACCACGGCATGCCCATAGAGAAGGCCGTACTGGACGGTAAGAAGACCCTAAAGAGGTTGAAAAACCTGTTAAAGGAGAAGGTGAGCGATGAGATCAAGGGTATGGTGGAAGACGTGATTTCCTCGGTAATCAAGGCCATAAAGGCCAAGGAGGAGAGGGGATTTGAGGACCCGGAGGTCAAGAGGTTGATAAGGGAGGCCAGCCGCAAGTACGCCGCCCTGTGGGTGGAGGTGCAGAAGGAGGAGTTCAAGCGTCTCGGTGTCCTGACGGACTGGGAGGACATCTACCTTACGATGGATCCGGAGATAGAGGCGAAGGAGACGGAGGTCCTCGCAAAGTTTACGGAGGAGGGGTACATCTACCGGGGGTACATGCCCCTACCGTGGTCCAGGGAGAGCCAGAGCGCCCTCGCCATGGCCGAGATAGAGTACTATGAGAAGGAATCCCCCTCCCTGTGGTTCCTGGCTAAGTCCCTTGACAACGACTACTACATCCTGGTATGGACGACCACCCCCTGGACCCTCTTCGGCAACCGGGCCTTCGCCTTCTCCCCCGGAATGGAGTACGTCCTCTTCCGCCTCCCCGATGGTCGCACGGTGGTTTTCTCGGCGGAGGCCCTGGACAGGATAAGGGAGACCTTCGGATGGGAAGGTGAGGTGGTGGGCAGGAAGAAGGGGACGGAGTTTGAGGGGGAGAAGTTCCAGCACCCCCTATTTAAGGACAGGGTTTCCCCCGGCATCCTCGCCGACTTCGTATCGGCCGAGGAGGGTTCCGGAATAGTGCATATCGCTCCCGGCCACGGTAAGGAGGACTACGAAATCGGCAAGGTTTACGGCCTTGAGGTCTTCTCACCTGTGGACGAGAGGGGTAACTTCACGAAGGAGGCGGACGAGCAGACCGCCCACCCCCTCAACGTTGCCGGTCTCAGTATTGAGGAGGGAGGTAAGAGGGCAATAGAGAGGTTGAAGGAACTCGGCACCTTCGTAAAGCTCGGAAAGATTCGCCACAGCTACCCCCACGACTGGAGGTACAAGAAGCCCCTGATATTCAGGGCCACGAGCCAGTGGTTCCTATCTCTGGATCATAAGGACCTCCGGGAGAGGGCGTTGAAGGCCATACTGAACGACGTCAAGTGGCATCCCCCGGAGAGCATAAACCGCATATACGCCTCCGTGAAGGAGCGGCCGGACTGGGTACTCTCCCGCCAGAGGGCCTGGGGGGTCTTCATACCGGCGGTGGTCTGTAATAACTGCGGATGGGAGACCCTCCTCCCGGAAGTGATGTACAGACTCGCGGAGGACATAAGGGCGGGGAACAGCGACGCCTGGATCACCGAACCGCTGGACAGGTACCTCCCCGATGGTTTCAAGTGTGAGGAGTGCGGAGGAGTAGACTTCTCCAAGAAGTACGACATCCTTGACGTCTGGTTTGACTCCGGCTCTACGTGTATAACCGTTCTGAAGGGGCGGAATATAGGTTATCCGTCCGACGTTTACCTTGAAGGGTGGGACCAGCACCGGGGATGGTTCAACGCCTCCCTGATGGTCGGGATGGCCCACGAGGATAGACCCCCGTACCGGACGGTTATCACCCACGGCTTCGTTTTAGACGAGCAGGGAAGGGCCATGTCCAAGTCCCTCGGGAACGTGGTACCCCCCTCTTACGTGATTGAGAAGTACGGTGCGGACGTCCTGAGGCTCTGGGTGGCTTCCGTAGAGTACACCCAGGACGTGCGTATAGGGGACGAGATCCTGAAGCGCATAGTTGACGCTTACCGTAAGATAAGGAACACCTTCCGGTACCTCCTGTCCAACCTCTACGATTTCACCGCCCCCACGGACGTGATGGACGTGAACGACATGCTCCCCGTGGAGAGGTACGCCCTATCCCGTCTGCACGACGTGAGTACGAAGGCGAAGGAGTACTACGACGCCTACGAGTTCAACAGACTTTACAGGCTCCTCTACAACTACGTCGTGGAACTCTCCTCCTTCTACTTTGAGTCCCTGAAGGACCGCCTCTATACGTGGGCGCCACAGGGGAGGGGCAGGAGGTCCGCCCAGACCGCCCTGTACTACATCCTCCGGGAACTGCTCCTCGCCTTCTCCCCCATAATACCCCACACCACGGAGGAGGCCTGGGAGTACGCCCCCATCAAGGACAAGCCGGAGAGCATCGCCCTCGCCCTGTGGGAGGACCTGCCCAAGGAGTTTAAGGATCCGGAACTTGAGAGGGACTTTAGCACCCTCGTTGCCATGAGGGAGGAGGTATATCCCGCCCTTGAGGTACTACGGAGGGACAGGAAACTGATCGGCCAGAACCTTGACGCCCGCGTTGAGGTCAAACCGAAGGGGGAGTACGGGCGGCTCCTTGAGAGGTACCTCCCCTACCTGAACGAACTCTTCGGCGTGTCCCAGTTCGTAATAACCGACGAGCCAGCAGGGGACGAGAGGGTTGAAGGGGAGTACGGGATATGGGCGGTGAGCCACGCGAAGGGGAACAAGTGTCCGAGGTGCTGGATGTGGTGGGAGGATCTGCCGGAGGGTGATGTCTGTCCGAAGTGTAAGGCCGCCCTTGAGGGCAGGGATTACGTTACCTGATGGTTGATCACATAACCTTCTTTCAGGATCTCCGCCGCAACCTCGCAAAGGACATCCTGATACTGGCCGGGCCTGAGCAGTACCCCGCCCGCGCCATAGTGCGGACGTACTCCGAACATCTCGGAGCCACACCCCGTACGGTATGGGTGTCGGGGAGGAGCCTCGGCGAGGTCCTTGAGGACGTAATGAGGTACACGGGGGCAGCGATGTTTGAGAGGCACGTGGCCTGGGTCCGCTTCCTACCCACCGATAAGGCCGTAATCCGCACCACCAACACCCTCCTGAAGCACCTCTCCGGTATAAAGGGGGTGGTTATCTCCGTGTACGAGGACGCCAAACGCCTCTCCTCCCTCAATTCGGACAGGGTCCTGGTCGTGAACATGCGACCCCTTAAACAACGGGAGTTTGAGGCGTGGGTCCTAAAGAGGTTCCGGGTGGAGGGGGAGAAGGTGCCGACGCTCAAAAAGCGGCCGGATCTGAAGGCCATACTCCTTGAATCCCTTCCCATGGACCTTACGGAAGCCGAACTGGAGATTAAGAAGCTCCTGTTGTACTCCGAAAAGCCTACCCGCGAGGCCCTCAACCTCCTGTGGAACGTTGAGGACGTAAGGGTGTACGAGGTAAGCAGGAAGGTGCAGGAGGGGGACCGGCAGGGTGCCGTGGACGTACTAAACCGCATACAGGATGCGGGTGGGGATCCGGCAAAGGTACTCTCCCAGCTGGTCAGGGATCTGACCAACCTCGCGTACGTGAAACTCAACCTCTCACCCCCGTTTGTGGCCAGAAAGCACGAAAATTACGTTCGTAGGGCGCTCACGTACACCATGCGGAGGATAACCGAAGGGGAGTTGAGGGAAGCCCTTGAACAGTTGAAAAGGGCAGAGTTCCTGTTCCGTACCGTTTTGAGGGAGAGTTCCCGATGGGCCTACCTGAAGATGGTGGTCTGGAACATCGCCGGAATGTTCTCGGAGAGGGAGAGTGAAAGGAAAGTTCGCAGTAGTTAGGCTCTCCGCCCTCGGAGACGTCGTCTTAATATCTCCGGCGTTGGAGTACCTATCAAAAAGGGGAGAAGTTATCTTTCTAACTTACGACCCCTTCGCCCCTGTCTACGAAGGAGACACCCGTATAAACCGCATACTTACCCTGCCCCGTAAACCCTCCATCCGTGATATCGTCACCGTTGCGGATACTCTGGCCGATATGGGGGTTGAGGTCGTATTTGACCTTCAGGTCAAACCCGTAACCCTGCTGATATCCTACCTCCTCAGAAAGAGGGGAATACCCACGGTAAGAACGGAAAAGAGGAGCCTGAGGAGGAGATTACACGCCCTCTTTGGCCTCCCGCTAGCTTACCGTTACGTACCCGATATACATCTGCATGTGGTCTCCTCTTACTTCGGTGAGCCTGCACCTCGTATAAAACCCCGTCTGCAACCTGCCCCTTCCCCTTTTGATCTGCCCAAACCTTACGTGATCCTTTCACCTGAGGCGAGCGCATCCCTGAAGGAGTGGGATACGAACCGCTTCGTTGACCTGGCCCATAGGGTGGCCCACGCGGGGTACGAAGTCGTTTGGGTGGGAACCAGAAGGCACCCGGAGGTACCTGTCGGTACCGATCTCAGGGAGAAGACCGATATTAAGGGGTTGATCGGCGTAATCTCGGAAGCCTCTGCCCTCGTTGGGAACGACAGTGCGGCCGTGCATATCGCCTACGCCCTCGGTGTTCCTGCCGTTGTAATAATGGGACCGACTACGGTTTCCTTCGGCTTCATTCCGAAATCCCCCTCCGTGAAGGTGGTGGAAAGGTCCATTAAGTGTCGTCCCTGCTCCACGAACGGATCCGGCCGGTGCGTGGTGGGTGGAAGGCCGTGTATGGATATCCAGCCAGATGAGGTGTGGAACTCCCTTCAGCTGTTACTCCGTTAGAATATACTCACCATGGAGAGAAAACTACACGCAGGCAACAGGTTCCTTTTGAACCATCCGTTTTATAGGGACTGGACGGATGGGAAGTTGTGTGAGCGCGACCTCGCCGTATACGCTGCGGAGTACCTCTACTTCGTCCGGGATATCCTGCCGGTAGCGTGGGAACGTCTGGGCTTTGGTGAGATATCCGAAGAGGAGAGGGAACACGCCGCTCTGTGGGAGGCGTTTGGGAAGAGTTTCAACTACGACCCCGAGGGTCATCCCGCGACGGGTAGCATGAAAAGGCTGAAAGGCCTGTTTGACGAGTTCAAGCACGATAGACCCTCCCTCGTTGGGTTCCTTTATGCCTTTGAGCATCAGCAACCCGAGATATCAAGGACGAAGCTTGAGGGCCTTGAGAGATGGTTCAACGTGGAGGAAAGGGGTAAGGAGTACTTCAGGGAGCATTCCGGGAACTCCCACGAGGTTGAGATCCTGGAGAGGGAAATGGCCGGCATGACGGACGGGGAGTTCGTAAGGTGCAGGCAAGCCTTTGACAGGACGGTAAACGCCCTCTGGGACCTGTTAACGGACATACAGAGGATGGCTTCAGAAGTGGCCGCCTGATTACCCCACGACACCCACGCGGGCGGGCTTGAGTAGTTTACCGTTGTACTTCCAGCCCGGCTCGTACACCACACCCACGCTCCCCTTCGGGAGGTTCTCGTCCTTTATAACCGTTAGGGCCTCCATAGTGGAGGGGTCAAAGGGCTTACCCACCTCAGGCACGATCTTCTCCACACCCAGAACCTTCAGGGTATGTTCAACCTTCCTCACGATGCTGAGCGCCCCGTTCCTCACGTTCTCCGGCACGTCCTCCCCGGAAAGTACGGACAGGAGCCTGTCCATATCCTCAAGCAGTATGAACATCTCCTTCAGGAGCGACTCCTTTCCCTTACTCTCGGCATCCCTTACTCTCGCCTCGCTCACCTTCCTGTAGGCTTCGTGTTCCCTTAAAGCGTAGGCCAGAGCCTCCTTCAACCGCAGTACCTCCCACTTCAACCTCCGGTTCTCCCTCCGTACCTTCAGACAGATCATCTCGTCCATGGGCGGAATTCTACCGCCGTAAAACGGGAGAGTTCAGGGGTATGGGGTTCCGCTCCGGTGGGGATTACCCCGGAATAGGGGCCATCCACCCCTTAAAGAGAAGCCCGATACTCTGACGACGTAAACCTTTCCGTCTCTTGAAACGGCCACGAGCAGGGTATCCATGACGAGGGGTTCCGTCCATCCGTCCCCCTCACCTAACCTGAGGGTGTCCACCAGATCGCCGTCGTACGAGATGAAGTAAACCTTACCGTTCCCATCCAGTACGAGGAGGCCACTGTCCCCCGGTACCGGTGAAGAGGGGAGCCACAGGGAATCAGCGTAGACCTCCCCGATATCCCCGCCCGGTGTGAATCCGAATACCCTTCCCGAGTAGGTAGAGGCGTAGGCCCTGCCCCCGGCGGCCGTTATCTCCCCGATTGCGCCCGAGGGAAGGTTTATCTCCGTATATCCCGATGGGGTGAGGAACGCTACCTTCCCGTCCGGAAAACCCGCCACGGCCATAGAGTCAAGGGCAGATGGGTTTGTAGGGATCGTACCCACATCGTCGTACATCCACAGGAGGTTCCCGGAGGAGTCGTAGGCCAGAACCCTTCCTGAGACCGTAGTTATTACGAAGGCACCGGATACCACGGAGGGGGAGGTCTGGACGTTATCACCGGCGAACCTGACCCACGCCCTGCCGGTGTCGTTGTACCCCACGACCCTCCCGTCGTCGCATACGGTTACAGGTATCCCCGCCACGGCTATCCCCCGGATCGGGTACGTGAGGGAGTCCCTGAATAGCAGGTTCCCGATCGTGTCAAATACGTAGAGGTTGCCGTAAAAGGTGCCGAAGATTACGGAGTCGCCGTTTACGACCGGGCCAGCGGTGGGGGGTTCGTTGACGTTGAAGATCTCCCTCCTGTTGCCGTTCACATCCAGAACGATACCCCTTCCGGACACCGTAACCACCACGAAACTCCCACCTGACAGGGCGGCGGGGGGAAGGTTTACCCTCTCACCGAGATCCTCCTGCC
>WFXS01000122.1 GCA_015490465.1 Caldifarciminota bacterium | reverse complement strand
GGTTTCTAAAGAGTGCGACCCGGGTAGTCCGTGGCTTTAAAGTTGCCGAGGATACCACCAGAACCGTTCTCCTTCTCATCCTCCTCAACCGTTCAAGGTACTCCAGATCCCTCTCGTCCTTGTCGGGTTTCAGGGCGATTCTCAGGTCCCGATCCGTAAAGCCGAGGAGTTTAAAAAGAAGGTCAACGTTCTTCGCCCGTTTTAAGAAGGAGTCTATATCGTCAAGGAAAACGAAGGAGAGTTCCCCGGAGAACTTCATGAGGTTCTCAAAGTTCCTGTGGAAGAACATGTTCGTGCCAGCGAGGACGTCCCAGTCGCCGCTGAGGAACCTCTCCCTGACTCTCTTCTTACTCTCGTAAAGAAGCAACCTCCTGCCCGTTTTCAGTTCCTCTTCTATCCTCTCAAGTTTCTCGTAGGTCTGACCGGCAAGGAGTCTGGTGGGGAATATAAGGATAGCCTTACCGGGTACGTAGAGAGAGGTTACGAGACCGAAGGTGGTCTTACCTACGCCTGTGGGTGCCACTATGGCGAAAGAATGGCCTTTCAGGACTCTCTTCATCCAGGTCCTCTGGAGGGACCACGGCCTGCCCACCGCCTTAACGAACATTTCTTCGTACCTCTCAAGGCCCCTCTCGGCCTCGCAGTACTCCCGCAGATGCTCCACCCTCTCAAGTTTCTCGCACACGTTCCTAAGGGTTCGGGCGTGGCCGTACTGGGGAAGGCACCTGTAACAGGGTATGCCCATGGAGAGGCGGTCGTCCGTGATTGGTCCCCCGCAGTTGGGACAACCCCGCTTAACTATCATCAGAGGCATTACCCGTATTCTACGTTCGTAATATGTTTAAGCCGGAAAGATATTCCGGTGAAGCAAGACGGTAAAGGGACTACGGATACCGTTTATCGTTTTTCTGCTGCCCGATAGAAGTGGCGGATGCGATATATCACGCTATAGTACCCAATATCAGATATCCTATCGCACGGAGTTGCACCTATCTTTTAACCTTTCCCTGAAACCGGCGAAGGCACCCGTATAATACAGCACTTATGAAGGTTGAAAAAGGCAAAGTGGTGACCTTCCATTACACCCTTAAGGATAAGGCAACCGGGGAGGTCATTGAGAGCAGCAAGGATTACGGTGAGCCCATGACAATACTCGTGGGCGGTCAGCAGATCATACCTGCCCTTGAGGAGAAGATGATGGGTATGGAGGCCGGTGAGAAGCGAGACATAGACCTCAAGGCGGAGGAGGCCTACGGGCCAAGAAGCGACGAGCTCGTTCAGGTTATACCCCGCCATCTCTTCGGAGACCTGGATCTGCGTGAGGGTATGAACCTTGAAGCGAGTACGCCAGAAGGTCCTATAAGGATGACCGTCCTTAATGTTGGGGAGAACGAAGTGGTGGTGGATCTGAACCACCCGCTCGCCGGCAGGGACCTCGTCTTTGAGATTGAGGTCCTGAACGTACGGGATGCCACTCCGGAGGAGCTGGAACACGGACACGCCCACGGTGAAGGCGGCCACGAACACCACTAAGGTCGCATGAAGAGGTGGCTCCTCCTATTTGCACTTCTACCGTTGGGGTGCAGATACAGGGGGTTGCCCGAGGACTTCTTCGTGTACCCTATAGGGGAGGGGGTGGTCTGGTACTACGAGGAGGACGTTCCGCCGGACTACCCCGACACCCTCCCCGTGCCTCTGGACTCCATAGTCGTGATAAAGGAGACTACGATAACCGTTTCGGATAGCCTCGGAGAGGAGGAGGTAAGGGCGTGGAGGGTCTACAAGAGACACGAAAGTTCTTACGCCGGTCTCGTTGAAGACACCAACACGGTATTCTTCCACAGGCCCTTCATAAAGGAGTGGCTTCCTACAAAGGGTCTCTTCCCGGATAGTATTCCGTACGGCAGTCAGATGATCTACTTCGTTTATGAGGAGGACAGCGTACTGGTGAACTGGTTGCCCCTGTACGTTCGCCCCGGGAACGAGTGGATCATGACCCGGAGCAGGGGAAAGATCATAATAGGGAGCGATACGTGTTCCCTCGTCCTTGATATATGGGCGAAGGCCCAGGGGTACGAGGATATATCGTATAAACCCGTTACGGAACGCTTCAGCAACGGCACAAAGGAGTACAGGAAGTCCCTGAGGGTGGACTACTTCATAAAGGGAGGGGTGTGCAGTCTCGGAGTGGAGATAACCCTGCTTAAGATATGGTGGAAGAGCGGAATAGGGCCGGTAAAGAACGTGGCGATAACCTCATCGGACAGCCTCGTGACCTATCTCGTAGGATACACGCTCTGAGCGGTGAGTTATTCAGAAAGTCCTTTCACCTTTCGGCCTACTACTACGCGGTGGTTCTCTATCTCCTCTCCGACCCCGTTCTCACGTGGGGTTCCGCCCTCTACATAGCGTACCTTGATTACTCCCGTCTGCTGTTTCCCCGGTACGCGAGCCTTTACGATCTCCTTGAGAGGGCAACGGGCAGGTTCATAAAGGAGAGGGAGAGGCGGGACGTCAGCGACGCCACGCGTATGGCCCTCGGGGTTGCACTCTCACTTACCCTGTTCGGAAAGTACGCTCTGATAGGTCTGGCGGTATCCATACCGGGGGATGCCCTCGCGTCGGTAGTGGGTAGGACGCTCGGTGGTCCGAAGATAGTGAACGGTAAGAGCCTGTTGGGGTTCATGGCCTTCGTCTTCTGGAGCGGACTCGTGGGTATCGTCTTCGGTCAACCTGCCGACCTCCTGCTGATAGGGGCAGCCGTAGGTATCGTGGAGATGTTCTCCACGAGATGGGAGAACCTCACCCTCGGAGTGTGGGGGTCGTTTCTGTCCATGTTGTTGCTGGGAGCATAGATATCACTTTTGCGATGCATTAAAATTCCACTTTAGCTTATCAGGACAACATTAAAAATTAGGAAAGACCTTGCCCCGGGGATATCTCCTACCGAGGAACAGGGGCATAAAAATGGAAGAAATCCTGACCATACTGATAGTGAACAGTATAAAGGTAGTCCCGGAGTTTCTTTGGCAAGAGAATCGGACGGAAGGTTGAGGATGTGTTTAAGTGAGGTATCTAACGATCCCCACCTGATTCCTGTAGTGGGCTACCTGTATCAGTCTACTATCGTACGAACACCTTACTCTGAAGTCCTCCCCGTTCCTCTCAATAACCTCCACCATTCCCCTGTAATCATCCAACCTTGCCATTTCACAGAGGTTCAGTAAAAAAACGACTATGGAGATAAGTTCTGAACGGGCGGCAGTCGTTCAAATCCCGTTTGCCTGATCTTTAAAACCCTCCCCTATAATATCCACTATGCAACTTAGTATTTTGCTCCTCCTCGCCCACGCCCAGCACGGTAAGGCGGCGGATACCCTGAAAGCGGACACCGTTCCGGTTCGGACTGAAGTGCAACCGGAAAAATCCCCCTCCGATCAGGTGGAAGGCCGCATCTACCCCGAAGGTGTAAAGCTCCACCCCGCCCTCGCACACTTCGCCATGGCCTTCCCCTTCTTCCTCGCCCTGCTTGAGGTGATGTACCTCCTGAAAGGTCGTCCCCCCGACCTGATAGAGGGGACCTCCGTTTTCATCACGTCCGCCGCGGTTGTCTCGGCAACTCTCAGCGGGACCTACGCCCACAACCTGATGTACGACCTTCCCATAAGCGTCGAGGCTGAGAGTCTCCTGCACGCCCACGAGAGCTTCGGCCTCCTCCTTGCCGGAGTGTTCGGCCTTCTGCTCCTGCTACGTCTCGTGTACGCCTTCCTTCCCAACAGGACGCTCAGGTACGCCTTTCTGATCTTACTTTTGGTTTCCCTTCCTCTCGTACTCTATCAGGGGTTCATGGGCGGTAAATTGGTGTACGATTTCGGTGTGGGTGTCAGGTAGTCCCCCCACGGGTACGGTTTCCCCCTTAGAATATCTACTATGAAACTTAGTAGATACCTGCCGGTCATCCTGCCGGTGCTTCTGGTTGCGTGCGGAGGTGGGGACTACACCGAACTTCTGACCCTCAAGGGGGAGGGCTATACGGTGAAGCTCTACTCATCCAACGGTGAAATCAACGTCGGTATAAACCGCATAAAGGTTGAGGTTGATCCTCCGGACGACCTGGAAGAGTTCTACCTCTACATGCCCCCCATGCCCGGAATGCCGGAGATGAGGGCGATAGCAGACCTGAAGAAGAAGGGCAAGGGGAGGTACGAGGGTAAGGTGAGCGTGAGTATGGAAGGCTCCTGGCAGGTCATAGCAAAGGTAGGAGGGAAGACCCTGAAGACCGAGATAAACGTCCCCTTCAGGGCTGGCCAGCAGGCCGGGACGTCCGAAGGGATGGAGGGTATGGATCACTCAAAGATGGGTCATGGTATGCAGGAGATGAAGGGGGATGATATGAAGGGGATGGATATGGGTCCCTCCCTTACGGTTCCGCAGGCCAAACTCGCCCACTTCAACGTCTCCACCTTCAGGGTGGATTCTACGGAGGTGCCGCTTACGATAAGGGCGGCCGGTGTCATCCGGTACGCCCCCAAGGGTACCTACAGGGTGGTACCCCGTTTCTCCGGATACATAACGAAGGTCTTCGTGGATAGGGAGGGCCGAAGGGTGGCGAAGGGGACACCCCTCTTTGAGTTCTACTCGCCGGAGATACTGCGGGCCTTCGGGGAGTACGAGGCGGCCCGGAAGACCGGAGACAGCCTTGCCCTCGCCCTTGCCGGGGAAAAGCTCCGTCTCTACGGCGTCTCACCGGGGGACGTAAGGGACACGACGGCCGTTTTCAGGTCTCCGGTTTCGGGTAAGGTCGCCAGAGTGATGGTATCCGTTGGGAAGGAGTTCAGGCCCAACACCCCCCTGTACGAGATACTCTCCGGCAACCTCCTCTACTTCGTCGGCGAGGTACCCCAGGGCAAGGCCCGACACCTGAAGGTTGGGGACAGGGTGGTGATTGACGGGATAGAGGCCCGGATAACGGAGATCTCACCGTCGGTAAACGGGAGGACGAGGACGGTCAAGTTCACGGCCGTCTTCAGCGGAGGGGACTTCTACGACGGTGAGATAAGGGTTGCTGAGGTCAAGAGGGCGGTCAGGGGCATCTTCGTCCCCTTAGACGCCGTCATAAGGACAGGGAAGAGGGACTACGTCTACGTGCGGGAGGGAAAGAACACCTTCACTGTCAGGTACGTTAAGGTGGTGGCGCCCGTTGAGGGCGGTTATGTCGTATCTGGCCTTAGGCCGGGAGAAGAGGTCGTAGCCTCCGGTGTCTTCTTCATAGACGCGGAAGCCAACTTCAGAGGGATGGGAGGTGGAGGCCATGCCGGACACTGAAAGGGAAGAGAGGGAAGGCTTCAGGGAACTCCTACTCTTTACGTTGGGTGGATACGCCCTTAGCCTCGTATCCGCCTACATCCTTGACACCTTCAACCTTCAGAGGAACCCGATAGGCGAGTGGATTGTGCGCACGTTCGCCGGTGAGGGGGAGAGCATATTTGAGGGGATCTTCGCTATAAAGAACAGGCTCCTCGGAGGGGCCGGCTCCCTCGCCGAAGCCTACGGCTGGGGTAAGTTCCTGGGCATAGCCCTACCGTGGGTGGTTGATTGGGGAAGTAGGCTCGCCGGGATAAACATGTACTCGTGGAAGAGTTTCTACGTACCCTACCTCTACGCCATGGGCGACCAGATAGGCGCCACTCTATCCATGTTCCTATTTTTCGCCCGTGGTGAGGGGGGAATCCTCCCCGGCCTCGTAAGATACCTACAGAACCCCGTCTCCGTAGCGAGTTTGCTGATAATCCTCATAGTCCCCATAGGACTCCTGACTGCCCGTCTGCTCGGCTTCTCACCCACGACCCAGATACTCGTCTCCCTTGAGACCATCGCAGCCAACCTGTGCTGGGTTCCCCCTTTGGTAGGGGCGATACTGGAGGGCAAGGATGGATAGGTTCATAGGTTGGGTCCTAAGGAATCCCTTTTTGACCCTATTTACGGTGGCCTTTACCGTCCTCTTGGGGGTGGTCCTGATGGTGCGGACCCCCCTTGACGCCATACCGGACATATCGGACACGCAGGTGATAATAGAGGTGAGGTGGGACGGGCAGGACCCCTCAACCGTTGAGGACCAGATAACCTACCCCCTCGTCTCGGCTATGCTCTCCGTCCCCAGGACCAAGGCCGTTAGGGGCTTCTCAATGCCCAACAAGTCCCTCATCTACGTCATATTTGAGGACGGGACGGACATGTACTGGGCGAGGAGCCGGGTCTTGGAGTACCTATCCGGCATAACCCTACCGGAGGGGGCGCAGGTGAAACTGGGTCCGGACGCCACGGCCCTCGGATGGGTGTTCATGTACGCCTTAGTGGATACCTCCGGAAGGCACGACCTCGCATCCCTGCGGTCCTTCAACGACTTCTACCTTAGGTACCTCCTCCTTGAGGCCGACGGCGTGGCGGAAGTAGCCCCCGTTGGAGGCTATCTGAAGGAGTACCAGATAGACATAGACCCGCACAAGTTGAGGCAGTACGGCCTTACCCTAAACGACGTCTTAAAGGCCGTTAGGAAGGCCAACGCCCAGAGCGGCGGAAGGGTCGTAGAGGTGTCGGAGAGGTACTACATAATCCGGGCTTTGGGATACATTCGGGGCGTTGAAGACCTTAAAAGGGCTGTCCTGAAGACGGACCCGGGGACGGGTGCCAGCGTGAAATTAGGGGACGTGGCCGTCGTCCAGAGGGGGGCCGCCCTGACGGAAGGGATGGCCGACCTTGACGGCAAGGGTGAGGTGGTGGGCGGAATAGTTGTAATGAGGAACGGCGAGAACGCCCTGAGGGTCATAGACAACGTAAAGGAGAAACTCAAGGAGGTCTCCTTCCCGGAGGGCGTTGAGGTAGTGATCACGTACGACAGGAGCGAACTCGTAAAGGAGGCCGTCAAGACCCTCGTAAAGACCCTGATAAAGGAGTCCGTTATCGTCCTCATAGTTGTGGCCATCTTCCTCTTCACCCTAAGAGGGTCCGCCCCCATAGTCGTCTTCCTCCCCCTCGCCCTGATCATCCCGTACATCTTCATGTACTTCCTGAGGATAACCACTAACGTAATGAGCCTCGGAGGGATGGCCCTCAGTATCGGCGTAATGATAGACGCCGGCATAGTGATGGTTGAGAACGCCTTCAAGCACCTTGAGGAGCGACAGCCGAAGAACTTCAGCGAGAAGTTGGAGATCCTCCAGAAGGCCCTGTCCGAAGTGGCACCCTCCCTCTTCTTCTCCCTGCTGATAATCACGATATCCTTCCTGCCGGTGTTCGCCCTCACCGGCGAAGAGGGCAGGCTCTTCAGACCCCTCGCCTTCACCAAGACCCTGACCATGGCCGTCGCCTCCCTCCTCTCCATAACCCTCATGCCCGTCCTGATACTCCTCATGATACCGAACAGGGTAAAGCCGGAGAGCGAAAACCCCATAAACCGCCTCCTTATGAAGGCCTACGAGCCTATCTTCAACCTCTCCATCCGTTTCCCCTACCCCATAATAGGCGTTGCCATTATTTTGAGCGTCCTCTCCTTCTTCATCCTCCGCAGGCTTCCCTCCGAGTTCATGCCCCCCATAAACGAGGGTTCCATCCTCTACATGCCCTCCTCCGTCGCCGGCGTACCCCTTGATAAGGGCTTTGAGATACTCCGGAAGCAGGATTCCATAATAAAGAGCGTCCCGGAGGTGGAGAGGGTCTTCGGCAAGATAGGACGGGCGGAGACCTCAACCGACCCCGCTCCCCTCTCCATGATAGAGACGACGATCCTTCTGAAGCCCAGGAAGGAGTGGAGGCCCGGAATGACCATAGAGAAGATAATCGCCGAACTCAACTCAAAGGTACAGTTCCCCGGATGGGTGAACACGTGGGGGATGCCCATAAGGATAAGGGTGGATATGCTCTCCACCGGTATAAGGACGCCCGTCGGCGTAAAGGTCCTTGGGGACGACCCCCAGAGGGTTGAGAGCCTCGCCGTTGAGGTTGAGAGGATCTTGAGCGGCCTTGAGATAACCCAGACGGCCTTTGCGGACAGGTCCTCAAGGATGCTGTACGTGGATATAGAGCCGAAGAGGGACGTCCTCCCGGCCTACGGCCTTAACGTGTCGGACATAACGGAGACGGTGGCGAGGCTCTTCGGGGGTATGCCCCTCTCCTACTCGGTTGAGGGGAGGGAGAGGTACCCCATAAGGGTGAGGCTGGCGAGGGACTTCCGCAGCCGGATAGAGGACATAGCCAACCTTGAGTTCAGGACCCCCACGGGGGCTGTGGTATCCCTCGGTGATGTGGCGGATATAAGGATATCGGAGGGTCCGGCCGTCATAAAGAGCGACAACGGCCTCGTCGCCTCCTACGTCTACGTCGTACCCAAGCCTGACGTGGGTCTTAGCGAGTACGTTGAGAGGGCGAAGGGAGAGATAAAAGAGAAGCTGAAACTTCCCCCCGGATACGCCTACGTCTTCTCCGGCCAGTACGAGAGCCTCCAGAGGGCCTCCCGCATGATGCGCCTCATACTTCCCTTGGCCATCCTCTCCATCTTCATACTGCTCTACATGAACTTTCGGTCCTTCTTCAAGTCCGCCCTCGTCCTCCTCTCCATTCCATTCACCCTCTTCGGGGCCTTCGGCCTCATGTACCTCCTCGGCTACAAGATGTCGGTGGCGGCCTGGGTGGGTGTCATAGCCCTCCTCGGCCTGGCGGCGGAGCTTGCGGTTATAATGCTCACGTTTATGGACATAGGCTTGAAGAACCACCCGGACAACCCCATAGAGGGGATACACGAGGGCGCCCTCAAGAGGCTAAGGCCCAAGGTTATGACGGCCATGACGATATTCTTCTCCCTCCTGCCAATAATGTTTGAGACGGAGATAGGGGCGAGGGTTATGAAGAGGCTCGTCGCTCCCATGATAGGAGGGGTATTCTTCGCCCTTATACTCGTTCTAATCGTCCTGCCCGCGGTCTATAAGGTCGTATACGGGAGGGTGAGATGATACTTCTTCTCGGAATAACCCTGCAGGAATACCTCAAAGAGGTCCGGAAGCACCCGGACGTCCTCTCCGCCCGTAAGATGGCAGAGTCCTACTCCGGCAGAAGCCTGAAGTCCCTCTTCCCACCGCAGCCCACCCTGACCTACAACGCCATGTTCATGCCGGGGGCGCTCTCCATAAACCAGCCCCTTCCCCTATCCTGGCCCTTCAACGCTCTGGCCGCGAGGGAGGAGGAGAGGGCGAAGATGTGGGAGTACGTGGGCTTTGAGAACGCCTTCCTCCTTGAGGCCATAGACACCTATTTAGACGCGTACTTCTTGAGTGAGAAGGTGCGTATCCTGAAGGAGATACTAAAGAACCTCAAAGCCGCCGAAAAAAGCGTCAGAGAACTTTACAGGACGGGCAAGGCCGACAGGAGTTCCCTAAGCCGCATAATCGCCCGCATAAGGACGGTTGAGGCGGACCTGGAGACGGCCGAGGCGGAACTACGGGCCAGGAGGGATATGCTCCGCTACTTCTACGGCAGGGATATAGACACCCTTTCCATGCCCGAACTTGACTCCCTACCGCCCCTTGAGGAGCTGGAGAGGGAAGTCCTCTCCTCACCGCTTATAAGCCGTCTTGAGTACGAGAGGAAGGCGGCCAACCTCAAAAAGAGGGCCGCCTTGTTCTCCCTCGTCCCCACCGTTGCCCCCGGCGTGCTTTACGCGGACGGCCGGCTTTCTTTCTCGCTCTCCCTCGTCGTTCCCCTGTGGCTCCCCGCCTACTTCGGCAACCTGAAGGAGTACTCAAGGAAGTACGAGGGTGCAAACCTTCGGTACGAGGGTCAGACCTCCCGGCTGAAGGCTCTGATCTCGTCCGAGTACAGCAGGTACCTGTCCAACCTTGAGAGGGAGAGGAGATTGAAGGAGGCCCTGCGGGAGCTTGAGGCGGCGTACAGGTCGGAGTTTGACAGGTACAGGACGACCGCTACGGGTACCACGGACTACCTTTTCACTGAGAACGACCTGCTTCAGGTGAGGCTGAAGGTAGTGGAGGCTAGAATTAACGCCATTAGGAGCGCCTACCGGATAAGGGCAATATTGGGGAGGATTTGATAAACTTATCCCGGTTATTACGTATACTTTGGAGTTGTGGACTGTGTATCTGCCAGGGCTAATTCCCTTAATCTACGCCTGAAAGGGTTTTTGATAAGAGGAATACAGAATAGGGCGCCGGTTTGCGTAGAGAGGACCAGGCTTAAAGTTTTGTCCGTCTATTACTAACGAAAGAGGTACAGCGTAAAGGGTTCCTAATATTTAACGCCAAGGATCCGCATGTAGTACGGGCTTCTGCCTTACACTTTCCCCGTTATGTTCTACTTCATATATCCCTCAGCACCTATTTACGATGGGTCTTTTGTAAGAGATGGGATAAATGTTGTAGCCGGTGTATCCGGATTCGTGGGAAGAGACGAGATATACGGTAGAGTGTACCAGAAATGGGGGACTCAGGTAAACGTAAAACTTGGATACAACCCGGTATACCTCATAGAAAGGTCTCTGTTCATAAGACCTCTCGTTGACGTTGAACCTTATCTTAACCTTTCAGGAACTCTCAGGTGGTATTCGGGCGATAAGACGGGAACGGACGTAATGCCGGGGATAGGGGTCGGTCTAAAGGTCGCATCCCATACCAGAGCAGTCAGAATTGGTGCGGATCTGCACCTATCTACGTTTTTCGGAAGCTCCTACTTTGAGAGAGTTATATACACAGATGTTATGAAAGCGGTTATGGGATTCGGTTATCCCGAGGTGTTATCTATCGGTATGGGGATAGGAGGACACGGATACAGATTCGGATGCAGGATATTTTTCTGCTATTACCTGGCCGATCTATCTCTCCATCATGGGAAGTACTTTGCAAGCGTCTCTCTCATTATGGACAGCAGAGTTCTGTGGTATGAGTATAGACTCAAGGTAAGACGTGGACATGTAAGCATAGGTACGTTCCTAAAATAGAGGGCTGACGTGTTCTAAACCACCCGAAAAAACGCGCCCGGAGGGACTCGAACCCCCAACCTCCTGGTCCGTAGCCAGGTGCTCTATCCTATTGAGCTACGGGCGCGCCTGAGGTGTATATTATAAGGCCGGTGGGTTCCTTACTCCGTACGCCCTATGAACTCCCGGACGTACTCAAGGAGCCTTTCCGAAATGGGACTGCGGTGCCTCTCCGGGTGCCACTGAACGGCCAGGACCCTCAGACTCTCCGACCGGAAGGCCTCTATCAGGCCATCGTCCGACCGTGCTAACACCACGAGATCCGGAGGAGCGGCCGGAAGATCCTTTATCCCCTGATGGTGGCGGCTGTTCACCTCACCACTTTCCCCGAAAATCTCCCTGAATTCGCCAAAGAACTTCACGGGATGGTAGGCGTCCCCTTCCTTCACTCTGTGCATTCCGGCGTTGAACCCCTCCATACCGAGATCCTGATACAGGCGTCCTCCGAGGAATACGGTAAGGATCTGAATGCCCCTGCATATACCGACCACGGGCCTCCTCCTCTGGAGAGCGCGACCGATAAGGGTAAGCTCCATCCTGTCCCGCCCCTCGTTCACCTCCACGAGGTCGGGGTACCTTATCTCCTCGCCGTAGTATTTCGGATGTACGTCCTCACCCCCGGATAGAACTAAGAAATCAAACTCCGGCATCCGGGCCTCCTCCGGCGTTATAACGTCCACTTCACCGAGGGGTGAGAAGTAATTGACGTAGTTCTTGGCCTTCTCCCTCTTGCTCGCCGTTATGAGGATCCTCATAGGACCTTGAACACTCTGACCCTCTTCCCCATCTTTACGACGAGTACGCCTCCGTCTTTGAGATGTATACTCCTCCTTCCGAAAACTATACCCGTGAACACCCTCTTCATCCTGCCGTCCTTACCGTACAACTTTACGTCCACGACCTCCCCTCTGGCCTCTACGGTCAGGATCCGACCATTCAGCATCACTCCACCCGCCCTGACTACTTCGGACACGTCCGTGGTTGAGAGCAGGGTATCCACGAAGGAATAGACGTTATCACCCAGCGTACTACCGTTTCCATCTGCAGCGTTTCCTACGGCGTATATCACGATTGGACCGGAGTAGGTGGACGCGTCCGGTGTGGTGTACTCAAAGACGAAGGCGAAGCTGTCTACGGCGTAGGGGGCGTTCTCGTGTACGGCGTAACCACCCGATGTCACCGTCGTGTTAGGTCCAACGGGCGTAAAACTTCCCACCACGTTTCCGGTCGTATCTTTGGCCACCATCTCACAGCCAAAGCGGGCGGCGGTGGTGTCGTAAACCACCAGCGTCAGAGTGTAAGTAGTAGCCGGATCGTATGTGGCGGGAAGCCCCCTGACTGTCACCCAGCCCGGACCTGAGTTAAGGGATCCGGTATGGCACGAGGTACAGTAGCGGTTGTTGGGTGGATCCCCCGCGTAGCCCTCCGGGGGTATGGACGAGTAGTTAATAAACAATACTAACATGCCGGAATTATACGGTGGGAATAATCGTTACATCTTAGGAGCGAGTCTTCTGAAGCGCCTTTCGTACAACGAGGCCTCGTAGAGCATTCCCTTCCTTTTGTAAATCACGGCGAGGAGTCTCAACGCCCTTATCTCCCCTGCCCTTACGGATATACGGGCGAGTTCTTCGGAAGTGTCCAGATCACCCACACGGAAAGCGGCGCTGGCAGCAGCGTAGATTATCTCGCCGTTCAACCTGCATTTCCCTTTCACATCCCGGTAATACCTCATGGCTGAGCCGGGATCCGTATCCCGCAGGTACCTCATCTTCAGGGAAACGAGCCTGTGATCGCAGGGAAGGAGTGTAAGTAAACTGTCTAACACCCGACGACCTAAGGCGGTATCCTTCCGGAAGGACCACACGGCGTAGTTGTAGTGGTTATACGTACGTAAACTCCCGATTTCCATCGCCGCTTTCGGAGGTTTCTTGATGTACATGTACGAGAGGGGTACGAGAAGTAGGAAGAAGAGCAGCCACAGGGCATGCTCGTAGAACCTCTCCCTGCTGGCTACGAAGCCTGCTACCAGACCGAGGGGAACGGCGAACATCAGGGCCTTCGGGAGACCGAGAATGAGAGGAAGGAGTATAAAAACCCCACCGGTAAAGGTGCCGGAGAGTATCCTGCCCACCTTTATGCCGAAAAGGGTGTAGTTCGTGCGGACTCCGAAACGCCTGTCCCCCTCCACGTCCTCCACGTCCTTGACCATGAAACCGAAGGTGACCCCTACGACCGTAGCGAGGGCCACCTCTGGGGGATAAACCAGAAGGGTCTTCTCCATCACCCACAGGGACGCGCCCGTATACTGACAGAAGAGCGCTATCAGGGCGAGGGTGAGGGTTCCCAGAAGGTACATGCGCTTCGTCCGTATCGGAGGGGCGGAGTACACCCATGCCAGGCCGAGTAGGGCCAGACCGAGGAGAAAGGCGTCCCAGTTCAGGGACAGGAACGTGGCCATGGCCATAGCCATCAGTACACCCGCCGTGACCTTCGCCTCACGAAAGGATATGACTCCCGAGGATAGGGGCGTCCTCTTCCTGTTCACCTCGTCTATCTTCACGTCAAAGTAATCGTTGACCATCACGCCGAAGTGATGGGCGAACGTAAGCCCAAGTAAAAGTCCTACAACCGCAAGGTAATCAAAGGGGTTCTTGAAAGGGTGGGGCCACAGTTCCCCCCCTATCTTCCATCCGAGTACGAAGCCCACCGTACCCATTACGAGGTAGAAAGGCAACTTCTGTATGCGCAGGGTAAGAACGCTTACGGCGTACTCCCTCCTGTACATGAAGGCGAAGACAATTAGGCCCAGGGCGAGCGCGAACACCTCCAACAGAGAGTAGCGGAGGGTGTCGTCCGGGAGGAGAGAGGTGAACTCCGGCCTGAATACGTCAGGTGTCCCGGTCAGTCCTATTACCACGGCGGGCAGGGAACCGACGAACATGAGCGTAAAGAAGGTGAATATGGCGGTCAGAACGGCGTCCATCACCCTGCGTCGCGAGAGGTAGGCGTACAGCGCCAGACCGAGCATGGCCAGAGTGATTTCCAGACGCATGCCGTAGGTTATTCCGGAGAGCTTTACGAAGGGGTTGAAGAAACCCGTCAGGACCTCTCCCACATCCTTCCACGATACGATATACCTGAGCCTGTATCCACCTCCGAAGAGCAGATCAACAAGGGGCGGAAGCACGATTATAGGGGAGAAAGTGGCGACGAACTTAAAGGTGTTGAGGATATTCCTACCGGAGAAGAGGGCGACTATAACGGAGAGCCATACGAACGCGGCAAAATAAAACGCTCCCTGATGGAGGAAGAAGAACAGAAAGGACTTAAACAGTGTGGATTGAAAGTGTAGGTTTCGCAGTATCTCAAAGGATCCCTCAAGGATGCCCCGGAAAGTTATGGAGATGGGTATTACGGCAAGAGCCAGAAGCGGATCCTGGCGTTCAACGTACTCTATTATCCTTTTCACACGACCTCCTCTCTTTCGGAGTAAAGTACCTCGGCATCACCGTAGAGATCCTCAAGGGAGTAAAAGGCTCTGGCGTCGGGGAGGAACAGGTGGACGACAATATCACCAAGATCCACTATAACCCACGAGGAGAGTTCGTTCCCCTCTAACCTTCCTCCAAACTCCGACCGTATGGCCTCCGCCATATCCAGAAGGTGATCCGTCGTGTAACCCGTAGCTATGACGAAGTAATCTCCTATGACAGGATTGATCGGGCGTATGTTCAGTACGACCACGTCCTCCCCCGCCTTTTCCCGCAATATTTCCAGAAGACGCCTGAGATCCTCTCCGAACACGATAAAATTATAGCCCCGAAAGGCTATCTGGAGAACTGTGAGAGGTACTTGTTTATGAGTCTACGCGCCATCTGGGTAACTATATTCGTGAAGTCCCCGCTCTTCTGGACGTCGCTAACGCTCTCCCTAAGCTCCGCTTCCCCTACTTTCACCACCTGCCCCGTCCTGCCGTCGTACACGGCCAGACTCACGTCAACCCTCTCCTCGGACTTTGACTTCACCTTACCGAATATGTAAACGTCCGGGGCAAAGGCCTGGGCAACGGAGAAGACCACCCTATCGTCCAGATTACGCCAGTTACTGTATCCGCGGGTTCTCAGTACCTCGTTTACCCGGTTCGGATCCATCAGGTCCAGTTTGGGGTTATCGCTCAGATCCCGGTATATGGCGACCTGGGCCGAATCCCCTAATCCCCACGAATGGGTGCGCGTATCCTCCTCCTTAAACGGAAATACTATAACCTTTTTAAGCACAAGACCTGCAGCCTTATGCGCACGGTTCAGTTCGTCCAGAACGAGGGACGTAATGTCGTGCTGAGGGTCCACCCAGAGGGCAACGTTTATGTCAACTACGGCATCGTACCCCATATCTCTGGCTATCTTTTTGGCCGTCTCTCTCACCTTCTTCAGGTACGGGGCCATCACCTCCTTGGACTTCGCCTCCACCTGGCGGATTATGGTGCGGTTTATACTGTCAAGTCTGCGTTTTGTCGTTTCTATCTCCTGCCATCTCAGTATCTTTTCGGCATCCGTCAACATGGGCCACTGCTTTATCAGGTTCTCCTGCAGGGAGTCCAGACGGTGTTTAACCGAATCCCTCCTTATCTCAAGTGTAGCCTTGTACCGCAGGATCTGTTCCCTCGCATCCCTCAGGTCTATGTACTCACTGTACACCTTCTCCATGTCTATGAAGGCCACCTTGTAGGTCTGGGTGAGCAGAAGTGTCAGTACCATCTCAATCTCGGTATAATCTGGTATCTGATGTTAACCCACACGCTTATTGAGTCCCTGCTACCGTCCCCAACGTACAGGCTGTCCACGACCACTCTCACCACGTTGTCCGTGAGGTCAAAGGTGTCTGCTATACCCCCGTCTATCCATACGGCCACGGTCTCACCTGCGACTACGGGGAAGGTGTCCGCGTATCCGGAAGGTGGTAGGGGGGCCATATCTCCTCCTCCGGAGGAGTAGAGGAGCCGCTTGTGGCCGAACCGTGTCGTGTCCTTAGAGGGAGATATAAAGGAGAGGCTGTCCAGAAGGAGGATGATGTTGGGCTGTACCTCACCGCTCTCAGGATTGCATGTACTCAGCCTGTTTTCGTAGGTGGTGTCTATATCGTAGCATACGGCGCTCTCAAAACCGGAGCCGTGGGCGTGAATCTGGAACGAACCCTCCACGGGAACGACCTTAACGGTATCGCTCTCCTGTAAGTCGGATGGGGCGTAGGCCACGACCGTGTAGGAGGGATACCTGTCCCCAACCACGGCGAACGTGTCCGTACCCTCGTAGAGTACGCTGTACTCCCCCTTCTCATCTATCCCCTTAACCTCGTAGCGATCCGCCCCCTCAAGGAAGTACCAGTAAATTTCCAGTTTTTCCCCCGTGGGATCCCCCCATACACCGGAGATCCGGGGACGGGAAGGCAGAACCCCCTGACCGCAGGATAGGTAGAGCAACGCTATGAAAACCGGAAAGAGTTTTCTCATGCGTCAATCCTTATGGCGTAGCCGAGGGCCTCCTGTGCCAGACGCTGGATCTCCCTGATGATGTCGTCGTCGCTCGTACCCGTAAGCCCCACGTTTATAAAGACGGGTTCGGTACTGGAGAACATGCGGGAGAGAGTGGGAGTTGAGAACTGCTCCGCCAGATATTCGTCAACGACCACGAGATAATAGTCGCCGGGGTCGTTCAGAAGTTCCCTTATCTTTCTCTCCGCTCTCCGGGGATCTTCCGTTTCATATACCTCCACGCCCGCGAGGAGGAAGCCGGGGGCGAACTGAGGACGCACTACAGCGAGGACCTTACCACCTTTCATGGGAGGGGATTATACCCCCGTTGTATAAGCAGGATGTGTGGAGGGGAATCTCCCTGAAATTCCAGGTACCCTCAACGTTTTACCGGATAAACGGAACGAAATAACGATCGGAGTCCTAAGCGTATCGTAAGGTAGGGAATTTTGCCGATCTTTGTACGCATCACGAAAGGGTGATGACACTAAACGCAGCCGACGAGATTGGGAACACCGTATACCGTTTTTTGCTGTCAGGAGGGGATACCATAACCGTTATGGTAGGTGTCCAGTTTACAATACCCCGAAGATGAACCTCAAGCTCGTCCTCTCCTACGACGGCACCGATTTCCATGGCTGGCAGTACCAACCGAACAGGAGGACCGTATCCGGCGAGATAATGAGGGTGTTAAGCCATCTGATAGACGGAAAGTACAAACTCGTAGGGGCGGGTAGAACGGATAGCGGCGTCCACGCCATAAACTACGTCGCCAGCGTTAAGGTGAACGGTCGCCTCAGGGTACAGATCTCCGATCTCAGGTACAAGCTCAACCGTATGCTCCCGGAGGACGTTTACGTTAAGTCGGTGGAGGTGGTACCGGACGAGTTCCACGCCCGATACTCCGCCATATCCAAGACCTACAGGTACCTGTTCTCCGGAGAGTACGACCCCCTCATGCGGCGAAGGGTATGGCACGTCAGGACCCTTCCCGACGTTCCAACCCTGAACGAGGGGATGAAGGTCCTCCTCGGTACGCACAACTTCAAACCCCTTTCCGCCGACGAACGGGAGAACGGTATATGCACGCTCTACGACATAACCTTTGGTTACACGGGAAAGTACGCCTTCATGGACGTCAAGGGGGACAGGTTCCTGCGTAAGATGGTTCGTTTCCTCGCCTCCCTTTCCGTAACGTTGAGCGAAGGAGAAGTATCCGTTAAGGACGTGATCCGATCCCTTGAGACGGGGGAGAGGATAAATAAGCTAACACCCGCGCCACCGTGGGGTCTTTACCTGCTTGAGGTGGAATATCCGCGGGAGTTTTCGTAATCCTTTATCCACCTTCTTACCGTACTGAAAGGTATACCCGTCTCCCGTGATATCTTCCGTATGCTCGTACCCCCGCGGTGCAGCTCTAACGCCCTGCGTCTCATCTCCTCGGAGTACCTGTTCCACCTGCCTCCCCAGACGAAGCGCCTTCCCATCCTCCTGCAGTAGTAGGTCTGCTTTCCGTTGCTGCGCCCGTACTTTATACAGCACGGACTACGGGGATGGCAACACTCAGGCAGCTCAAATACGGCCACACCGTATTTTAAGGTAGACGGTACCATCAAATCGGATCACCTATAGACACAGGGGCAACGCTAAACTTATAGCATGAAAGTTGAACTCTTCAGAGCAGACTGTAAGCTGTGCGACCGTATGGAGGTGGTCGTCCGTAAGTACCTGCCCGAAGGGGCCGAACTCGTAATACACAGGGCGGAGGAGTGCCGGGATGGGTCCTGTTGCGCCCTCGCCGATCGGTACGGGATAAAAGCCGTTCCGACCCTCGTCGTGGACGGTGAAATAAAGGTCGTGGGTTTTGATCCGGAGGGGGTTAAGGAGATATTCGGATGGGGTACGACCTCCTGATCTTGGGTGGGGGATCCGCCGGGACGTCCGCGGCCATAGAGGGCGCCCGGATGGGTGCCAGAGTTGGAGTGATAAACGACGGCCCTATAGGGGGAACGTGCGTCAACGTGGGGTGCGTACCCTCAAAGTACCTCCTGAAGGTCGCCGGACTGCTGAAGTCTGACGATTACCCCGGAGTTAAGTTTTCTGCCCACGTTAAAGACTTTCCGGCACTTATGAAGGGATTGAGCAGACTGGTTAAAAGGTACCGGAAGGAAAAATACGTGGACGTACTGGCCAGGAATGGGGTTGACGTGATAGTGGGGAGGGGCCGTCTCATCTCCCCGAAGCGGGTTCTGGTCGGGGACAGGGAGGTGGAGGGGGGAGCCGTTGTAATAGCAACGGGGTCGTCCCCGAACGTACCGGAGGTAGAGGGGATAGACTCGGTCCCCTATCTGACGAACCGGAACCTGTTCTCCCTCAGGGAGTTACCCTCCCATCTGATCGTCCTCGGAGGGGGGTACGTGGCCGTTGAAATGGCCCAGGCCTTCCGGAGGTTCGGGAGTAAGGTAACTGTAGTGCAGAGGAGCAAACGCCTCCTCTCCCGCGAGGATAGGGACGTGTCTGCAGAGATAGAAGGAATCCTGAGGGATGAAGGGGTGAACGTTCTTACCGGAAAGTTCCCGGAGAGAGTAGAGGGAAGAGAGGGGGATATCAGGGTCACCTTTGGAGATGGTACAAATATAGAAGGAAGCCATCTCCTTATAGCCACGGGAAGGCGCGGGAATACGGGCGATATGGGTCTGGAGGAGGTGGGGATTGAAACGTACGGCAACGGGTTCGTTAAGGTGAACGGCCGTATGGAGACCTCCGTACCCGGCGTCTACGCCGCGGGGGACGTGACGGGGCCCCCGATGTTCGTGTACGTGGCCGCGAGAGAGGGAAAGGTCGCCGCCCTGAACGCCCTGACAGGCTCCGGTCTGACTGTAAACTACGGTGCCGTTCCCTTCGTGATATTCACCCATCCGCAGGTTGCCGGTGTTGGCCCTACGGAGAGGGAGTTGCAGATGAGGGGAACAACGTACGAGAAGGTCGTCCTTCCCGCCTCAGAGGTCCCGGCTGAGGGGATTCACCCCGAAAGCCGAGGGTTTATAAAGGTACTGAGGGGTACGGACGGGAGATTGCTCAGTGTGAGAGCCGTTATGAGGAACGCCGGGGAGATGATCATGACAACGACCGTAGCCCTGGCCACGGGTATGACGGTTAAGGATATAACCGACCTCTTCTTCCCTTACCTTGCGCACACCGAAGGCCTTAGGCTTACAGCCCTCGCCTTTGATAGGGACGTTGAGGATATGAGCTGCTGTGCCGGTTAGTCCTTCGGCAGTTTCTCCGGTTTGAACTTCGTCGTGTCCGTCACTATGAGGAGGACGTACCTGTCCGTGTTCAGGTATTTCCGGGCGGCCCCGTTAACCCTATTCAGGGTCAACCTCCTGATCTCCTCAACGTCCTTAATCCAGAACATGTCCGGAAGGCCGTACTCGTACTGCGTGGATATAAGGCCCGCCACCTGACTGTAGGTTTCGGAGGTACGGGCTATATAGCCGTTGTAAAAGCTCTTGGCCGCCTCAAGTTCCTCCTCCGTAAACCCCTTCTCCTTCGCCTCCCTTATCAGGTCAAGGAGGGTGAGGACAGCGTCCTCGGCCGTCTCCGTGCGGGTCTCAAGTCCTGCTATGAAGATGGAGGGGAGTTTCTGGGACTTCCACGGTATGTTGGGAATTACGTAGGAGTAGGCGGAGTAGGCGTAGCCTTTCTCCACCCTTATCTTCTTCAGGATCCTGCTGGAGAAACCGGAGCCGCCGAGTATGTAGTTGACCACCCGCAGAGCGTTCCAGTCCGGTGAGTTCCTCTGTATGTCAACCGGGGCGGCCATACGTACGTAGGCCTGATTGAGTCCGGGCATGTGGTATATCTCAACCTTCTTTCTCCTCTTGTACCGGGGTATGTACGGGAGGTTCACATCCCCTTTCTCCCAACCGGAGAAGTACTTCTCCACCTTTGCTATGGCCTCGTCCGGCTCAAGGGAGGAGACCACCACCACGTAGGATATGTTCGGCCTCCAGTACCTCTTATGGAACTCCACCAGATCTCCCCGCTCTATCTTATCCACGGAGTTCACGTACCCTTCAGGCGGATGGGAGAGGCGGGTTCCCTCGTAGGTAAGCTCGTAAAGCCTCACACTGGCCACGTAGTTGGGGTTGCTAAGGCTGTTCTGGATTGACGCCTTCTGCCTCCTCTTTTCCCTCTGGAACTCCTTTTCGGGGAAGGTGGCGTTCATAACTATATCGGACGTTATGGCCAGCATGCTATCGGCGTCGTCCGTGAGGGACCTTATCGTCACTTCGGTGTGAGTCCTGCCTACGTTCACGCTGAAGGAACCTCCCATCTCCTCTATCTCCGAGGCTATCTGTTCGGACGTCCTGTTTCTGGTACCCTCGTCCACCATAACCCCCACTAAGTTCGCCAGGCCCTCCTTCCCTTCCGGATCCAGAAGGGAACCTACCCTTATGGTGAGCTGCATGTGGAATATGGGAAGTTTGTCCTTTTTAACGGCTATAACGTGCAGACCGTTGGGAAGGGTCTTTTCCTTCTTAACAAGGGGTTTAATCGTTATGGTCCCGGTCGTCTTTTCCATCTTCTTACCCGTTGACGTGCAACCGATCACAAACAAAAGCGTGAAAACGGGAATAAATCTCCTCATGACAGGGGATTCTACGGATGTTAATCCCTCTCAAACGGGAATCCGAGAGCCTCAAGGAGCCTGTAGGCGAGCTCGTCGTTATCGGCGCTGGTGACTATGTTTATGTCCATTCCGAAAACCCGCTGTACCTTGTCTATGTCAACCTCGGGGAAGGCCGTATGCTCCTCAAGGCCGAAGTTGTAGCTCCCTCTGCCGTCAAACCTGTCCTTCGGGAGTCCCCTGAAGTCCCTCACACGGGGAAGGGCGAAGTTTATGAGCCTCTCAAGGAAGTCGTACGCCCTCTTCCCTCTCAGGGTGACCTTTACGCCTATGGGCGTTCCCTTCCTGAGCTTGAACTGGGCCACGTGCTTCCTCGCCCTCGTAATTACGGGCTTCTGCCCCGTAATCATGGCGAGTTCCTGGGCCACCACCTCAAGGGACTTGGGGTCCTCAAGGGCCTCCCTTCCCCATCCTACGTGAACCACCACCTTCTCTATGCGGGGTACCTCCATTATGTTAAGGTTCAACTCCTTCGCCAGTTTGGGTCTTATCTCCTTCTTATACCTCTCGTAAAGGGCCATAGCCGGCTATTCTACGGCAGGACGGTTCACTTATGGCTACTTGGTTTCCTGCGGTATTACCCTGAACCCCTTAACCTTGAACCGTACCGGTCTACCGAGGAGGGACGTGAGGAGCCTACCCATAACCTTCTCTATCCGTCCGGATAACTCCGAGTACCACCCGGACAGTTCCTCTTTCATGCGACTACGGGCCACGTTACGGATGTAGTCAAATACGGGAGAGGCCTCGTAGGACCTCATGGGCGTACCGAATATACCCACCTCCTCCGAGACCACCCACCACCGATCTACCGAAACCATAACCTCCGGCTCCGGCAGTACTACCTCAACCTTTAAGGTATCCCCCGACGATGTAAGGGATACGTCCTGAGGCCTTATTCTGGACACGTCAAAGGCCAGGCGGAAGGTGACGACGAACTTTAGGACGGTTTTACGGCCTCCGACCATAAGGGGACCTTTAAAAATGGGGGAGACGGTATCCTGAACCTCGTACTCTCTCTGAACTTCTAAGACTACGAGTTTGGCCACCTCACGGATGGAGCTGGTTAGCCCTTCCCTCGTCAGTGTAAAGGTGTACTTCCTGTCCTTAAACAGGGCGGAAACGCCGACCCTTCCTATATAGAGGGAGCCTACAAGCGTCCACAGTATCGCCCATACCACGAGGAAAATGCAGAACTTACGGAGCATGCAGGTGTATTTTAACGGCGGGATAAGTCCGGATTTCTACAGTAGAATAGCCGCTTATGGATGAGAGGAAGTCCCTGAAAGAGGAAAAGGTAGTCATACCAAAGGAAACCGTAGAGGAGTACGTTGACAGGGCTGCCCGGAGGCTCGCCCGTAAGGTAAAGTTGCCCGGATTCCGACCCGGGAAGGTTCCCGTATCCGTAGTTAAGCAGAGGTTCGCAAAGGAGGTGCGGGAGGAGGCCGTTATTGACGCCCTGAACGAGGAGATAAAGAAACTCGTAGAGGAGAGGGGATGGAGGCTCATATCCTCCCCGAGGGTCAAAGCCCAGAGCGAGGGCGAGGACGTCTACGAGTTCACGGTTGAGTTTGAGATCTATCCGGAGATCGTCCTTCCGGATCCATCCCAGATAAGGGTCAAAAAGAGGATAAAACAGATAACGGACGCCGACGTTGAGGAGAAGATACAGGAGTTCAAAGAGGAGAACGCCACCCTCCAGTCGGTTGACAGGGAGGTCAGAGAGGGGGACGTGGTCCTGGCGGAGTTCTTTACGCGGAAGGACGGTAAGGAAGGGGAGAGGAAGCGCGCCCGTATATACGTGAGGGCGGACGAACTGGACGAGGACCTCTACAACGCCATTCTCGGAAAGAAGGTGGGGGACGAGGTCGTTCTCCCCGGCGAGGAGGAGGGTGAGGAGGAGGTTTACGTCATAAAGAAGGTGTTTGAGGTTCAGTACCCGTCGGACGAGGAGGTCGCCGAACTCCTCGGATACACCTCCCCTCAGGAGATGAGAGAGAAGATAAAGGAGCAGCTGGTTGAGGAAGCCCAGAAGGTTGCCGAATTTGAACTGGAAAACGCCATAATTCAGGAGATATTGCGTCTGTCCCCCTTTGATCCTCCCCCTTCGCTCGTTTATCAGGTCTATAAGGACATAAAGCCCCAGATAGCCCAGCAGGTCCCTCCGGAGGAGGTGGAGGAGGCCGCCCTTCAGAACGCCGCCTTCATAGTGGCGCGGGACCTGATAATCCTCAAACTCATAGAGGAGAAGGAGCTTGACATAACGGACGAGGAGATAATCCAGTACCTCAAGGACGAGGGTAAGGCTGACCCCGAAAAGTTCCTTGAGGAGGCTAAGAAGAGGGGTAAGTACGACGAACTGCGGAGCCGCTACCTCATAAGGAAGGCCTACGATTACTTAAAGCAGGCGGTTCAGATAGAACCGGAGTTCGTATAACGGGGATATAATTTTAACCTTTGGGGCGTGGTGTAATCGGTAGCACGCCAGACTTTGGATCTGGTAGTGGAGGTTCGAGTCCTCCCGCCCCAGTTGGACGTAAAGAAGGTAGGGGAACTGGCACGCCTTGAGGCGGACGAAGATCTGCAGAAAGACTTTGAGAGGATCCTCGTGTTTATAAACGCCCTCGGTGAGGTACCGGACGTTGAACCTCTCTTCTCCGTTCACGAAGGGTACACGCGCCTGAGGGAGGACGAGCCGGGGGAGACCTTCCCGGAGATATACGCCCTCGCTCCCGACACCGAAGGCCGATACGTACGGTTCCTATCCCCTATAGGCAGGAAGACTTGAGCAGGGTTCTGGCCGCCCTATCCTACCTGCCCTTCTTTTTTATCGTCGTCCTCTTTCTACCCAAGGACAACTTCGTAATCTTCCACATAAGGCAGGGTTTCGTACTCTCCTCCCTTTGGTTGGTGTGGCTCTTCGTGTGGAGGTTCGTTCCCGTTGTGGGCTGGGCGGTCCTCGCTCCCCTCGGTCTGGTCCTTCTCCTGTACCTGACTCTCTTCGGTATCGTCCAGGCCATGAGGGGATCGGTTGAACCCCTACCGTTCGTAGGGGTATGGGCGGATAATCTCAGGTTGTAGTCCCCCGTACAATCCCGTCTTTATGTCCCGAAAGGTCCTTATCACCGGTGTGGCAGGGTTCATAGGGAGCAGGGTTGCGGAGGAGTTCCTCAGACGGGGGTACGGGGTCGTAGGTATGGATAACCTTGATCCGTATTATCCGAAGGAGTACAAACTGTTGCGTCTTGAGAGGTTGAACGGGTACCCCTCCTTCACCTTTTACGAGGGGGATTTTACAAGGCAGGAGGACGTTGAGAGGGTGATAACGCCGGATCTGGAGGGTATCCTCCACATAGGGGCGAAGGCCGGAGTAAGGGC
This sequence comes from Caldifarciminota bacterium, assembly GCA_015490465.1. Lineage (GTDB taxonomy): Bacteria > Hydrothermota > Hydrothermia > LBFQ01 > LBFQ01 > JAADCS01. Next base: position 17,204 of record WFXS01000122.1, on the reverse strand, counting down.
CAGTATAAGGGACCCGGAAGCCTACTTCAGGGCCAACACCTTAGGAACACTCCGCATCTTAGAGGGTATGAGGAAAGCGGGGGTGAAGAAGATCCTCATGGCGTCCACTTCCTCCATCTACGCTGGCCATACCCCCCCTTTTCGTGAGGACATGAAGACGGACAGGCCCATATCCCCCTACGCCGTAAGTAAGAAGGCCGCCGAGAACCTTCTATATACCTACCATCACCTTTACGGGATAGAGGCCTACGTACTCCGCTACTTCACAGTTTACGGCCCGGCCGGAAGGCCGGATATGAGCGTATTCAAGCTGATATACTCAGCCCTATCGGGTGAGGAGTTCCCCCTCTACGGGGACGGTACCCAGAGGAGAAGTTTCACGTACATAGACGACGTGGCGGAGGCCACGTACCTCACCTTCCGGAGGGTTGAAGGGTACGACCTCTTTAACGTCGGCAACGGGGAGGACCACCCCTTAACCTACCTTATATCCCTCGTTGAGAAGTACACGGGAAGGAAGGTCAACCTGAAGAGGTACGAGTTCAACAGGGCGGACCTCCCCGTAACGAAGGCGGACGTGAGCAAGATAGCCGGAGCGATCGGCTGGCAACCCACCACCTCCCTTGAGGAGGGGGTAAAGAGGACCGCCCGGTGGATGATGGATAACTGGGAGAGGATAAGGCGTATATTCCCCTCCATGCCCGATATCTAATCCCCCTTACCCTTGACCAGATCCTCAAGGACCCTCACGTACTCCCTGAAGGCCCTCTCACCCTCAGGGGTCAGGCGGCACACGGTTACGGGTTTCTTCCCGACGAACCTCTTTTCTACGGCTATATAACCCTTATCGGCGAGTTTGTAGATGTGGGCGGACAGGTTCCCGCGGGTCAGGCCCGTCAGCCTCTGGAGGAAGACGAAATCCGCCTCCTTGAGGTCGTAGAGGGCTGCCATTATGGAGAGACGTGCAGGCTCGTTTATGGTCCTATCAAGGGAGGACAGTTTACTGTAGAGATTATCCCTCATGGACGGAACTTACCTCCCTTTTGAACCTCGCAAAGCGCAGGACGCCAAGGAAAAACATGACGGATCCGACACCGATCAGAAGTAAGAAGGTCGCCCTATCGTCCCGTATACCCACGGAGTAGAGCAGGATGCCGAAGGCGAAGGAGAGAAGGGCGAGGGCGTAGAACCGCCGTAGGCCGTTGTAGAGGGCGAGGGATACCAGAATTACGGCTCCTATCGTCCCTCCCACTATCGGAGTGTAGGACGGGAAGAGGAATGCGAGAGCGAGAAGGGCAAAGACGATCAGGTAGAAGGGGATCAGGTATTTCCCGCCCCTCCCCTTAACCACGGAGTAGCCCGTATGCGGCCATACCCACCTCTCCTTTGCCCATAGGACCACCCACCTTATACCGAAGGCCAGGGCGACCATCAGGAGGATGAAGACGGCGTAGGACCATGGCGGAACCCTGCCCTCAAGGGCGTATCCTGAGATGCCGATGGAACCTATGACGAGGACGCCGAGACCCGCCACGATCTCGGTTATTCCGTCCTCCCACCAGCTGGCCCTTGCTTCCTTTCGTATCCCGTTTATCCTGTCTTTCATGTTTCCCTCCTTTGTCTATAGTGTAGACAGGTTGATATTATACACCTGTCTGGAGTACAGATGCGTATGCGATAGTGGGAACGGTTGTTGCGAAGGGTAAACGGGTTAATTTGAGGGTTTATTCTCGTGATCGTCTCCCTTATAGTGCCTCTTGAAGTTCCTCCACCACCTCCTGAGCCTCTCCCTCACCCGCCTTTCGTACCCCTCATCACCCGGAACGTATATCCGTACGTTCCTCAGTTCTTTCGGAAGGTAGTCCTGAAGGACGAAGTTACCGGGGTAATCGTGGGGATACCGGTACCCTTTGCCGTACCCCATCTCCTCCATAAGGCGGGTAGCCGGGTTCCTAAGATGGAGGGGAACCGTGAGGGTTGGATGTTTTTTTACAACTTCCCTTGCCCTCTTTAACGCCCTGTAAACGCTGTTGCTCTTGGGAGCGGCGGCCAGATAGACCGTTGCTTCGGCCAGGGGTATCGCCCCCTCCGGAAGGCCCACCAGCTGTACAGCGTGGTAAGCGGCGACGGCCACGAGTAAGGCCGTGGGGTCGGCCATGCCTATATCCTCCGCGGCGTGAATCACTAACCTGCGGGCTATGAAGATGGGGTCCTCCCCTCCCTCAAGCATCTTCGCCAGATAGACCAGAGCAGCATCGGGGTCGCTTCCCCTAATGGCCTTTACGTAGGCGCTGACGGTATCGTAATGTTCGTCCCTTCCCTTGTCGTACCTCGTACGTCTCGCCCCGGCGACCTTTATATCTTCGGCGGTTATTCTCCTCTCTCCCCTGCTCTCGGCCAGAGCTGATGCTATCTCAAGGAGGTTGTACAGAACGCGGGCGTCCCCTCCGGCCATGGCTACGGCCAGTTCCTTTGCCTCCTCGTCCATGTCAAAACCCGGCAGCCCTTCGGGAGACGAAAACACCCTCTCAAGCAGTATCCTCAAGTGTTCCGGCCTCAGGGGTTCAAGGCGATAGACGACCATCCGGGAGAGAAGGGGCGAGATGACCTCAAAGGAGGGATTCTCGGTTGTGGCGGCCACGAGTATGACCCTTCCCTCCTCAACGTCCCTCAGTAGAGCCGCCTGTTGAGATCTGTTAAGGCGATGGATCTCGTCAAGGAATAGCACTACGGGTTTGCCCATATAACCGGTGGTCGCCTTTCTCAGATCCTTCACCGAGGCATCAACCCCGGATAGTTCAACAACGGGGAGGCCTGACCTCCTTACTACCAGGCGGGCCAGGGTGGTCTTTCCACAGCCCGGAGGACCCCAGAAGAGCATACTAAAAAGCCTTCCCCTCTCGTACATCACCCTCAGGGGTTTACCTTCACCTATCAGGTGTTCCTGCCCTACCACTTCCTCCATAGCCCTCGGTCTCATCCTGACGCTCAGAGGTCTCACGTTGTTAATCCTAAGGTGTGCGTGGGTGCTGAATAACGGTACGGGTTCGCATAATCCTGACCATTTTAGTCGGGTTTACCCCTCTATAATACCACCTCCATGAGGAAGATAACCGTACTTTTCGCTTTGCTTTTTGCGGCTGGAAGCTTGTCCGCGCATGAGCGGATATTCACGTACTCCTATACCACCGATCCCGTTCCCGAAGGTCTCGTTGAGTACGAGCAGTGGGTAACCGTTCAGCACGGCGGAGATGGAGGGTACTCCTCCCTAATCTACACCCGCACGGAGGTGGAGTTCGCGATATCGCCCCGGCTTACCCTTGACCTGTACCTGAACCTGAAGAGCCGGTATCGGATCGGGGAGAGGGAGGCCGAATACTACTTTGAGCCGGGCCTGTCCGCCGCTTTCATATACCGTATGTTGAACCCGACCTTTCATCCCGTGGGCCTGGGAATGTACGGTGAGGTAACCTACTCACCGAGGGAGACCGAGTTTGAGGAGAAACTCCTCCTGAGCAGGAACTTCGGCAACTTCGTTCTGGCGTCCAACCTGATACTGGCCCAGAAGATGGAGTACATCGCCAGAGCCGTAACCGAAGGATCGGAAACCCGATACGAAACGGAGGTTGAGAGGGGTGCGATCTTTGAAATTACTGGTGGGATTTCTTACAGGATCGGAAACTGGAGCCTCGGCCTTGAGGCTATAAACTCCAGAGGGTGGAGCGGTTCTCTCCTGCCGGGAGGTTCACCTGAAGGTTCGGAAATGCTCTTCGGTCCCGTTATCCACTACTCATCACCGAAGTTCTCAATCTCCGTAACCGCGCTCCCAGTGGGTGGACCTGAGTTCCGTACCATATTCGGTATAAGGTTATGATCCTGCTCTCCAGTACGTGGTTCGTTCATCCGGATAGCGCCCTCAAACGGGTACTCTCCGACGTTGAGAGGGTGGAGACGGTAAAGGTGAAGGTGAACGACAGGGTAAAGAGGGTACTTAAAAAGCACCGCCTTCCCATGCCATCCCGCAAGGTCCTGATCTTTTACCGCGGATACAGGGGGGATACCCTGATAAAGACGGCCCTCGTGGACGACATAAAGGGTAAGCATCTGCCCATAACCTTCATGGTTGTCATATCGCCGGAGGGAAGGGTCATGGAGGTTGAGATCCTTGCCTACAGGGAGGAGTACGGCTACCAGATAGGGAACCGGAGGTTCCTGAAGAACTTCAGAGGTAAGGGGGCCGACGACCCCATAAAGCCCGGGAAAGATGTACCCAACATAGCCGGTGCCACCATATCCGTCAGGTCAATATCGTTGGGTGTTAAGAGGGCGCTCATAATTTACAGGGAGGTGTTCGGAAGATGAGACTCAGGGAACTTGACGTATCCTTTAAGGTGGCTTACGTCTTTTTCTGCGTTCTCGCTGTGCTTGGGCTTGTATTCGCTCTCGTAATAGTGGAGTTGAAGGTGGGTAGGACGCCTGCCGATTTCCTTACCTACTACAGGGGGAACGAAGAACTTATGAAGTACCCTAAAACTTCCCTCCAACTCGCCGAGGTCTCTCACTTCCACTCCTTCATAACCTCCGTCCTCCTCCTAGTGAGCGCCTTTTTCTTCAGTCTCACGTCCATGAGAGGATGGGTGAAGGTAGCGGTAGTCGTGATTACGGCCGCAGGAATGTTGGGCCTCGTCCTCATGCCGTGGGTTTTGCGCTTCGGCCCCGAAGGTCTCGTACTTTTAAAACCCGTATCTTCCCTTCTGATGGTAGGAGGGTTACTCTTCATGATGGGGGCTACGCTCAAAGAGATGTTCCTATGATACTACTTCTGACCCGGACGCAGTACGTAATGGGGACGCTTCTTTACGTGGGTGTCGTCCCGGAGCGTTATGTGGATAGCGTCTTTACCCTCGCCCGAAGGCTTGACAGTCTCTGGAGACCCTTCTGGGAAGGGTGGGTATCAGAGGGAGAGACCTTAACGGTACCGTACGAAACCGACCTCGTCCTCCTTGAGTCCATGAAGTGGCGGGAGAAAACGGGTGGCAGGTTTGATCCCTTCTACAGGAGTCCGGGTAAGGTACCCGTGAGACTGGAGGAGAATCTCTGGTACTTTCCGAAGGGAACGACGTTTGATCCGGGGGGGATAGCGAAGGGGGTGTTCTTCAGGTTGCTTCTGGAGAAGTTTAAGTTTGATAGCGCTTTTATAAACTTCGGTGGGAGCGGTATATACTCCTCCCACGAGGTGGAGGTACCCGTCGTTTCTCCGGACGGCACACCCCTCGGCGACGTGAATCTGAAGGATGGTTTCCTTTTCGTATCTTCCACTACGAGGACTCAGGACACGACCCCGCATATCTACGACCCACTGAAGGGGAAGGTCGTAAGAGGGAGGATCGTATGCGCCGTGAAGGCCAGAGATCCGGTTGTGGCGGACGTCCTGTCCACCCTGTGCGTGATAACCGGGGGTTCCGTAAAGGGTCTGGTTCCGGAAAGTACCGACGTGAGGGTTTTTAAGGGGTTTTAAAGCAGACTTACACTTACTTCCCTCTCGTTCCCTCCCACAACCGAGAAATTCAGCCTCACGCCCTCCACCCTCAGGGGCAGCCTCTCCGCCCACTCTATCACTACGATTTCCCTATCCAGCACATCCAGTAGTCCGAGGGTGTAGAAGTCCTCCTCCCCCTGCAACCTGTAGAGGTCCACGTGATGTATACGGCCTAAAGGCGTGGGGTATACGGTTACCATCGTAAAGGTGGGGCTTCTCACCCCATCGTATCCGGCGGCGCGAACGAACCCCCTGACAAAAGTCGTCTTACCGCTTCCCATCTCTCCATACAGGAGAAAGGTGCGGTACTTTCGGGTAAGCCTGCAGAATAGGTACTCGCCAAGGAGTTCGGTCTCCTCACCGGACCGGGTTACAAATCGCACCGCAAATTCTAAGGATGGCATCCGACGTTAAAATAACGGCTATGTTCCTTTTGAGCCTGTTATCGCAGGTATGGGGGGGAGACACACTTTCCCAGAACAAGTACAAGCCCGACTCCCTCAACATGACTCTGGTGAAGAGGTTGCGGCTTCCCACCCCCTGCTTCGCTCTGGACGTTAGTGGAAGATACGCCTACCTCACGTCTCTCCGGAGAATATTCGTGGTGGACGTCTCCAAACCGGAGAGTCTCTACCGTGAGGCAACCATAACCACCACGAATATGCCCCTCGGCGTAGCCGTAAAGGGGAGGTACCTGTACGTCGGCCACGGGTACAAGGGCCTATCTGTCTTCAACATATCCAACCCCAATACGGCATCTGAGATCTATACCCTGAAACTCCCCGATACGACGATGGAGGTCCTCCTGAGGGGGAACTACCTGTACGTCACGGTCGGAGACTCCGGTTTCGCTATAGTGAGCATCTCCAACCCCCGGAGGCCACGGTTAGTAAGTCTTACGAAGACGGGTGGGTTCACCCGCGGAATAACCGTAAAGGGCAGGTACGCCTACATAGCCGCAGGTAGGGACGGCCTCAAGATATACGACATCTCCAACCCCCGAAGGCCGCGACTCATCGGACAGGCTCCGACCCGTGGCTTCGCCATAAGCGTTGACGTTGAGGGGGGCGTCGCGTACGTTGCCCTCGGAAGGAAGGGGGTACAGCTATTTGACATCTCCGACCCCTCTTCTCCGAAGGAAATAAGGTGGGCGAAGGGTCCCGGCTCCGCCCTGAACGTGAGGGCGATAAACAAGCTGATATTCGTGGCCTTCGGTGACGGGGGAGTGAGCGTCGTGGATCCCTTCCGCAAGATGGAGGTGGCCCGGTACAGGCCCCCGATATACAAGGGGGACTACGTCTTTGACATAGTGGTTAAGGGGGACTACATCTACGCCGCCTCCCGGAAGGGGATGGTGGTATACAGGTTCCTTAAGTGAGGGTCGCCGTTCTGATACCCACGTACAACCGCCCCCGCGAGGTAAGGAGGGCGGTGGAGAGCGCCCTGAAGAACGGTGTAGAGGTTGAAGTACTGGTAGGAGACGACGGAAGCGACCCCCCGGTTCGTCTGGATATTCCGGGTGCAAAGGTCGTCCGCTTCAATCACACGGGCAACCCATCCATCGTACGCAACAGGCTGGCCAAAATGACTGATGCCCCATTTATCGCCTTCCTTGACGACGACGACGAGTTCACCCCCGGCAAACTGGACGCTCAGGTGGAGTACCTCCTGAAGGAAGAGGCTCAGGCCGTCTTCTCCAACGTCGTGGTGGTGGACGCCCGTACCGGTGAGACCCTCGGCCTCGCCTACGCCCCTTCGGAGAGACCTCTGAAGGACAGGATACTCTTCCCCTTCTCGCGGGACGGTATAGTCCTTCAGGTCGGCGCCCTGCTTATACGCAGGGATACGTTCCTTGAGGTGGGGGGGTTCAACGAGAGGTTGACCCTACTGGAAGACTGGGAACTGTCCGTGAGGTTAGTTATGAAAGGTCTGTTGCGCTTTCAGGACTTACCCGGCCTCATCCACTACCAGAACAGGAGAGACAGCCTGCGGGCGCTCCAGTCGGAGAGGGTCGTTACTCTTTACGAAACCCTTATGAACGTGGTTTCGTCCCACCTCTCGTCTGATTTGTTAAAGAGGGTTAAAGCCCACTTTTACGGCGCCCTCTCCTATCGCCTTGGCCGTACGAAGCGGAGGAAAGTCTCCCTATACTACGCCATCAAAAGCCTCAGGTACGGTGGGAGCGTTATGGCCCTCAAGGGGGCGGTCCGATCCCTCCTGCCCTAAGAGAGGAAGAAGGAGGGGTCCTGGGCCAGTTCCCGCAGGCGTTTGATCCTCTTTTCAACGGGGGGATGGGTGGAGAACAGTTCCGCGAGGAAACTCCCGGAGAAGGGGTTAACTATGAACATGTGGGACATGTGCTGGGGTACCTCGGAAGGTACGGCCTGAACACCTAAGGCCAGCTTCTCAAGGGCGCTGGCGAGGGCTTCGGGGTCCTTAGTGAACTTCGCCCCGTAGTAATCCGCGAGGTACTCCCTGGCGCGAGATATGGCCAGCCTTATGAGGAGGACAACTATCGGAAGGACGATTATCATGCCGAGGAGGACGAGGGGGTTGCCGCGGTCCCTGTCCCTGCCACCGAAACCGAAGAAAGCCGCCCAACGGAGCATGTCCACAAGGAACATTATCGCACCGGCGACCGTGGCCACGACGGACATTACGAGTATGTCCCTGTTCTTTATGTGGGCGAGCTCGTGGCCTATCACCCCCTTCAACTCCCGACGGTTCAGAAGACGGAGTATACCCTCTGTGAATACGACGGCCGAATGTTTGGGATCCCTGCCCGTGGCGAAGGCGTTGGGCTGGGGGATGGGGGCGATGTATATGCGGGGTTTCGGGAGACCGGCGGCCATGGCCACCTCTTCAACCATAGCGTGAAGGTCCGGAGTCTCCTCCCTGCTCACCTCCCTCGCTCCGACGGAGGCCACGGCTATCCTATCGGAGTAGAACCACGAGGCGAAGTTTATTATCGCGGCGAAGGTAAGGGCTATAAGCCCGCCCGTTGAACCTCCGAAATAACTACCGAGGTAAACCAGTATCAGGGTTAGTGCCGTAAGGAGGACAAACGTCTTCAGCGTGTTCACCCACATGGCAGCAATTGTAAAGTCGTTAAACGATCCTATCCAGAAGCATCCTGCCTCCGAGGAGAACGAGGTCCGGAACTATCCTTCCACCCACTTTAAGGGCGTGGGCGCATCCACCCGTAAGGTACTTCCTCCTTATTCCGTACCTCCTCTCCATATCCCTCATAACTTCCCTTACCCCTCCGAGGATGGCGTACCTTATGCCGTCCTCTATGGCCCCAAGGCTGTCGGGATGGAGTTTCCTCCCCATCATGGAAAGTGATAGGTAGGCGGATCTGAGTTTGTCAAAGGAGGGGAATATTGGGCCACCGAGAAATACACCGTCCTTTATCACGTTCACCGTAACGGCCGTACCGCACACGGCCACGATCGCACTCGTTTTTTTGACGATGAAGGGGTAGGAGGCCGCCAGCCTGTCCGGGCCGAGCGTGGAGAGGGAATATCGGGTTGGTAAGGATAGACGGGAGGGTATCAGCAGGTGAGATCGGGGGAAGAATCGCAGGAGATAATCGTTCAATTCGTAAGCCACGGATATTATCAGACCCCTATCGTATCCCAGTAGGGAGAGGTGTTTTCCGGCGGAGGGAATACTCTCGTAAGATGAAGTTATACGCAGGACGAGGCGGTTACCTTTAAACAGGCCTACCTTAACGGAGCTGTTCCCGGCGTCAACTACGAGGTACAAGGTACGGATTATACCGCCGGTACCTACGCCGCCTTAGCTACCTTCTCAAGGTGAGGGTAGACCTGAAGGGCCTCAAACCACTCAAGGAGCTTCTCTACCCTGCTATGCTCATCTTCGGGTATCTGGATCGGCCTTCCCCTGCCATCAAATATCAGGCCGACTATGCCACCTTCCACCTCCGCCATCATCTTCTTACCCCTCCCCTCACCCACGTCCATGCCTCTCGCCGGCTCAAGGTAAACCTTTGCCTTTACCCCAAGGGGTAGGTCAAGGCGTTTGATCTCACCGAAGTTGAGGTCAAGGTGTTCGGTGTGGCCGTCGGGGTACTCTATTTTAGCCCTAAGTACGAGTTTGCCCTCCTTTTCAACGCCCCTGGGGGCTATGGCAGTACCGAGACGTATCAGGCAGTCCCTGTCAAAGACCTCCCACGCCGCTTCCTCGTCTATGGTTGATATCACACCGAGGTGGGGCATCATGAAGATGCTGTCAACGGCGAGTTTCGTAATCCCCTCCGGCTGGAAGGCGTCAAGCATCATCAGAGCGGACTGAACCCTGCGGGGGGCGTGGGAGAGTACACCACCCGACCCTATTATCAGGTTGAGAGACATCATGTTTACGAGGGTTACCTCGTCCTCCCCACCTATGGCGCGGGCTATATCTCCACCCTTCTGTACCCCTTTCAGCTCCGTGGCGAACATCTTGTGCTGCTCAAGGGATAGCCTCAGGGCCTCGCGGGCGATGGCCTGCTCTATTATCAGGCTCTCTATGGTCATGGGGATGGTCGTGGGACGGATCATCTTGTTGCGGATACGGTTCTTCAGATCGGACTCACTTATCTTGAAGGGTACCCAGCGGAGGACGTTCCTTATTCCCGCCTCTACCATCACGTTGGATATGGAGTAGCTCATGCCGAGGTTGGCGGAGACCGTACGGTTGAATACGAGTTCCCCTTCGGAGTTCCTGAAGACGGAGAAGACGTCCGTCGTGGCACCGCCTATGTCCACACCCAGAACCTCTATCTGCTCCTTTCTGGCGACCCTCTCTATAAGCATGCCCACGGCTCCGGGAGTCGGCACGATCGGGGCGTCCACCATCTCCATGAGTTTGGCGTACCCCGGTGCCTGCTGCATCACGTGTTCAAGGAAGAGGTCGTGGATCTTCTCACGGGCCGGGTGGAGGTTCTCGGTGTCAAGCGTGGGACGGATGTTGTCCACTATGTACAGGGCGACCTTGTCGCCAAGGATACGCTTTATCTCCTCTCTCGCCTGAGAGTTCCCGGCGTATATCACCGGCATCCTGTAGGTTGAGCCGAAGCGGGGTTTGGGGTCGGCCGCGGCGATCAGCTCCGCCAGCTCCACCACGTGTTTGACCGTACCCCCCTCAATCCCACCAGCGAGCAGGATCATGTCGGGTCGGAGTTTCCTTATAAGCTCAACCTTCTCGTAAGGCTTCCTCCCGTCGTCAACGGAAATGATCTCCATAACTATGGCACCGGCGCCAAGGGCAGCGCGGGCGGCCGACTCGGCCGTCATGTTCTTAACCACCCCGACCACCAACATCTGGAGTCCCCCACCGGCGGAGGAGGTTGATACGTAGATGTTCGTCCCCTCCTTTTCCGTTGGCTCCTCCGTCTTTATGATGTTTCCCTTCTCGTCTAACAACCTTATTCCGGTTATCTCCTCCAGTTCCCTTACGGCGTTCCTCACCCCTATCGTCACGTCTTCAAACGGTTTCTCTACGGTAGTGGGCGCCTCACCCCTCGCTATGAGCCTCCACCCCTCCTTCTTTTTCTCCACCATTATGGCCTTCGTGGTAGTACTCCCACAGTCAGTTGCTATGTACCTTCTCGGCATCGGGCTGGTATTATAAAGAAGGATACGCCCGGATCGGGGGACCCCTGCGAGTACGACGCCGGTATAATCGCCGCCTATGGAGAGGACGCTTTTGATGATCAAACCGGACGCCACCGCCCGTAACGTTATAGGCAGGATAATATCCATGCTTGAGGAGAACGGCTTTAAGGTCGTGGCCATAAAGAGTAAGCACTTCAGCCGGGAAGAGGCCGAGAGGTTCTACGAGGTACACCGGGACAAACCCTTCTTTGACGACCTCGTGAACTACATCACCAGCGGTATGGTGGTCGGTATCATGGTTGAGAGGGAGAACGCCGTTAAGGCCTTAAGGGAACTCGTGGGGGCTACGAACCCGAAGGAGGCGAGGCCCGGAACCATAAGGGCGGTGTTCGGGGAGAGCATAGAGAGGAACGCCGTCCACGCCTCCGACTCCTATGAGAACGCCCAGAGGGAGCTATCCTTCTTCTTCTGATGAGGTTCGTACTTATAAGGCACGCCCGCACCCGATGGAACGACGCCAAACGCCTTCAGGGGTGGTCCGACGTTGAGCCTTACCCCGAGGCCCTCACCCGCTTCTGGGAGGCGACGGAGGATATACCCATCCGTCCGGACGTGATATACACGTCCGACCTCAAGAGGGCTGTGCTATCGGGGAGGCTGCTTCTGAACAGGTACGGGGAGGTTCCCCTCCTCTCCGACTGGCGTATAAGGGAGAGGCACATGGGGGAATGGGAGGGAGCGTACTCCGAACAGATAAAGAGGGAGCATCCGGAGGCCCTCACGGTTGACTTCCGGTTGCCGGGGGGGGAGAGCCTCCTTGACGTGGCCGAGAGGGCGGAGGGTTTCGTAAAGGACGTTCTGAACTACTCCCGTAAGAGGGGATGGGAGAACGTGATTGTAGTTACCCATCAGTTGACCATGGAGATCCTGCGCCGGAAACTCCTCGGTCTTCCAGTGGACGATACGGTCTGGGATTACCTGCGCGGAAGCGGCGAGTGGGTGTTGGTGGAGGTCTGATGCTCCTGTCTTTCCTGAAGGGGAGGAGGGGGATACTCATCCCCTTTTCCGTCTCCTTCGCCCTCGTAATCTTCCTATCCTTGATAGGGGTGGAGTGGGGAGTTTCCTTAAGTATGGCCACCTTCGTCGGGAGCATAACCGTAGCGGAGGGAGTGGCGCGGGCGCTCTGGGAGGACGGTGCGGTATATCGCCTTACGATGCGGTACGGGAACTCCGGGACCCTGTTCCTTATGTCCGCCGTCGTTTTCGTGGTCTCGTCCATTCTCAACGTTCTCGTCTCCGCCGTGGTATCGGTGGTGTCCTCCGCCCCGGTGTACGCCTTCGCCCCCGGTATAGCAGTGTGGACCCTCTCCTCCTCCCTCCTCTGTACCCTCACGTCGGCCATGGGGGAGGTGGCGGGCGTGAGCATGGGGTTCATTGCGGCCGTGCTTCAGGTTCCCCTCCTCGTAGGTTTCTACGGGTACCTGTCCGGTGGGGATCCGGTCGTCAATCTGGGTCTTTTAACGGTTATGGGGGTCTTTTACGTTTCCTTCATGGGCGTGTTTGCGGATACCCTGATGGAGGGTTAGAAGATAGCCGGACGTTCCTTTTCGGGTACGAACTTCTTTGAGTTCAGTTTCAGGAGCTGGTGGGCGTAGAACCTACCCTCCGGAGCGCTCTTAAAGCACTTATGCACGTCAACCGGGTAGTCCTTCAGGCCTATCCGAAGTAAGTATAAGTACGTCCGCGGCCTGTTGGCTATGGCCGCAAGGTGGAGGCCGCTTATGCCACAGGGGGATACCTTAGCCTCTAAGAGTCCGGGAATCTCACCGTAGGCGAAGATTATTAAACTCACTATTTCATCTTCCCTCTCGGCGTTCAATATCATCCAGTGGAAGAGGTTCAGGCCTTTCCTGTCCCTGTGAAGCACGTTTTTCCCTCTATCAACAGCAAGGGTCAATACGTCCTCAGCCTTACACCTGTGCGTTGCGTACATGGCTACCGTGTGTTCTGCTTTGCTCACGGCTCCCCAGTCCACCGAAGGTACCCCCTCAAGGTACCTTATAACGTTCATGCTGCAGTTGTAGGCCGCGTAATGTAAGAGGGTGCGTCCTTCATCGTCCCTGCCGTTAACGTCCGCTCCGGCCTTCAGGAGGGACTTTATCACATCAACACTACCGTAAAAGGCGGCGTAATGAAGGGGAGATATTCCCCCGGACGCACGGCACTCGGGATCGGCCCCGTACCTGAGGAGGAGTTTAACCGCCCTCTCCCCGATGCGTACCGCCCAGTGTAGGGGGCAGAGGCTGTCCCCGTACCCCTCCCGCAGGTTGGGATCTGCTCCGTGGGAGAGGAGGTAGCGGACGACCAGTTCCCACCCGTTGACCTTAACCGGAGTCCGCATCTTCAGGATGAAGGGGCCGAGGCGAACGGATGGGCCGTAGTACCATCCCTTCAGAGCGGATATGAGGGGAGTTTCGCCCCGTTCGTCGTACCCGTTGACGTCGGCACCCCGCTTTACCTCCCTCATAACCCTCTCAACGTCCCCCTGCCACGCCGCCCTGTGGAGAGAGGCTATCAACGGAAGCATTAATAAATTGTAAGCCCGAAGGACTTCCACTGTAAAATTCCCTTGAGATGGATCCGGTGGAGGTATTCCGTCTGGCCCTTCGGGAGGACGCCCCCTTCGGGGATATAACGACCCCAGGTACCGTTCCCAACGGCAGGGTAAGGGCGGTAGTTCTGGCGAAGGGTGAGGGTATCATGGCCGCCGATCCGCTCTTTAAGGCCGTAACCCGGCTTTATCCTTCCATAGGGATTGCTCAGAAGGTGCGGGAGAGGGAGAGGTTCGGTCCGGGGGAAGTTCTGGCGGAGATATCGGGGCCTGCGTGGGACGTACTTTTAATTGAGAGGACGCTTCTGAACGTCCTCTCAAGGATGTGCGGGATAGCCCACCTTACGGCCGAGTTCGTGAAGAGGGCAGGAGGAGTACCCGTGTACGACACCCGCAAGACCATGCCACTCCTGCGCTACTACGACAGGTACGCCGTACGCGCTGGAGGAGGGTACAACCATCGTCTCACCCTCTCCGAAATAGCCATGATAAAGGACAACCACAAGCGGATAGCCGGATCCTTAAGGGATGCCGTTCGGAACTTCAGGAGGGTAAGGCCACATACTCCCCTCATCGTGGAGGTTGAGAGCGTGGAAGAGCTTGCGAGTCTTGAGGGTCTTCAGGTAGACTGGGTACTCCTTGACAACATGCCCATCGGGATATTAAAGGAGGCCATACCTATGGCGAGGGAGATGGGGTTTAAGGTGGAGATCTCCGGTGGTATAACCCTCCAGAACGTATCGGAATACGCCTCCCTGAAGCCGGACAGGATATCCGTCGGCACCCTTACCAAGGCGGCCCTGCCCGTTGATATAAGTCTGGAGGTCGTGGTGTAGGCTACGTACCGGTTTTCACCTCCGCATCGCTGGTTTCAACCTCGCCACCCTTCTCCTTCCATTCGCTTATTCCGCCAAGGAGACTGTACCCCTTCAGACCTCCCCTCCTCAGGGCCACGGCAACCGGGTAGCTCTCCCTGCCAGCGTAACAGTAGGTGACGAATACCGTACCCTTACCGTACTTCCTCCGGAGTTTCTTTATGGCCTTCCTCTGATTGAACTCAAACTCCTCCTTCGGAACGTTTATGGCCCCCGGTATCCTCTCCATCCGATAGGCGGAGGGCGACCTTACGTCAACGAACACCACCCGCTTCCCCTCCTCCATGAGGGACCTCACCTCCTCCGCAGAGATCTCCACCTTCTGGCCGCCCCTCTCTTTCAGCATCGCCACCCTGCGGCACCTTGAGCATATACCGTCGGGTGAGGACGTTGGCAGTCCGCACACCTTACACTCCTTCACCTCAAGGAAGACCTGAGTCCTCTCCTCCTCCATCTCCTTGACCTTCTCGTACATGGGAACCAGTTTCTTGAGGAAAACGGAGAGGAGCTGGAACTTGACGTTGGGGTTGCTCTTTTCCATCTCGTCAAGCATGCGCTTGTACTTACTGACGGATGCACCGAAGGAGTGGGGGCAGTGGCACTCCTGAACGGGGAGGTCGTTTATAACGACGTAGTAAAGGTCTTCCATCTCCGGGGTATTGAAGAGGGGTTTTACCTTCTTGGGCTGACCCGGAACGAGGGGTTTGAGGACGGGCCTGAGGCGGCTTATGGACTCAAAGTCCCCGGCAAAGAAGGCCGAGAGCATGGTACCCACGGTGTCGTCAAGGTTGTGGCCCGTAGCCATTACCGTCGCCCCCACTTCTTTCGCCATCTGGGTGAAGACCGCCCTCTTGACTATACCGCACACGGAACACATCTTGCTCCGGAACTTCGTGGTGAGGAAGTCGTCTATTACGTACCCCTCGCGCTCCTTGAGGTCGTAGATGTACAGGGGTACTCCCAGTCTGTCGGTCAGAGCCTTTACCTTCTCCTTCAGGTGGGATGAGTAGTGGTGTATGCCGAGGTCTATGTAGAAGGCGACGATGTCCTGGTCCGGGAAGGCCCGCTTCAGGGCGTCTAAAAGGGCAACGCTGTCCTTACCACCGGAAAGGGCGACGGCCACCCTATCTTTGGGTCCGAACATCCGATACTTCTCAACCGTACGTTTTACCCGGCGTACAAAGAAGTCCGTAAAACACTTCGGGCAGAGTTTCTTCCGGGCGTACTTCAACTCTATTACGGCCTCTTCCCTCTTACACTCGGAACACCTGACCCCCAACCCCTTCACCTCAACCGTCATCGCAGGAAGACCGCATTTGGAGTACCTCAGAGCCATAACGCCGACAATTGTAAGGGGGATTATTTCCTTACACGGAAGGCTGGTGTTCCCTTAGGAATCTGCCACCTATCTGCTAAGGACGGATCTTGCCACGTCGTAGGTTTTCGCTCACGGGGATATGGTTTATAAACGTACCCGGACGACATTTTAAAATAGTTGAAATGAAGGGGTATCCAGCCCACACGGTGGCGTTTCGGGAGTATAATTTTGCGCTGAAGGAGGTTAAAGATGACTGTGGCGGTTAAGGATAGGCCGAAGGGGAAGGTCTGGACCTACGAGGACTACCTTCGTCTTACAGATGACAAACGCTATGAAGTTATAAACGGGAGGTTGGAAGAGATGCCAGCACCTACGCCTTTGCATCAGGACATAGTGGGGAGGATTTTCTTGCTTCTTTCGGCTTTTATATTGCGTGAAAATGCGGGGAAGGTCTTACTGTCCCCCATAGACGTGGTTTTAGAGGATAGATACGTTCTACAGCCCGATATCGTTTTTATCTCTAAGGACAGGCTTGGGATAATAAGCGAGAAGGCCATAATGGGACCTCCCGATCTGGTAGTTGAGATAATCTCTCCTGCTACAGTGCGGAGGGATACGGTCGTTAAAAAGAGTATCTACGAGAGGTTTGGGGTCAGGGAGTACTGGATCGTTTATCCTGAGGAGAGGGCTATTGAGGTGTGGGTTCTGAACGACAAGGGAAAATATGAGATTTTCAGCGTGGCTGAGGTAGAGGGTAAGGTTAAGAGTAAGGTATTGGAGGGACTGGAGATAGACCTGAAGGGAATTTTCAAGTGAATATAACGGGTATGCGTACATCTGCCCCTCGCCCCAAAACCTCATAAGTGCAAACTCTGTTTTTGTGGGGTGCGAAGTCCTGAGTAAAATTATGGTATATTCGGCGGGACAACATCAAGGGAAGCAGGGAGGATAGACTTCGTGGTCTACGTGTTCTGCTTTGTAAACGATTGGCCGAAGGGCAAGAGGTTAAGACGGCGTCCATCTCAGGTACTTTCGGCGGCATTATGGGGAGTAACTTCCCTCCCTGAGAAGTATCCACCGCACAACGTCCGTACGTCAGGCCGTGCGACCCGCCCATTTCAATCGTAGACAGTGCAGCCCCGCCCGTTTGCCACTTAGCCCGGCCCTGTCGTTGTCGCAGGTTTAAGTGGGAGACCGACTGCGGGTTTGATGGTATGAGTAGCGACGCATGGCATATCCG
>WFXS01000121.1 GCA_015490465.1 Caldifarciminota bacterium | reverse complement strand
ATGTAGCGGAGGTACTCCGCCACCCTCCTCTTCGGCCTCGCACTCTCCGGGAATATAACGTGGGCGTTCTCCCTGGCGAAGGTGTACCCCTTCAGCCTTATAAAGGCCAGCAGGACCAAAGCCCTGCGACGGGGGAGCTTTATCTCTTGTAGCCCCTCCATGAGGCGGAGGCGACCGGAGAATGATAGGTACGTCCTTTTCTTCCTCACGTTGGAGACGTACCACCAGAAGGCCTCAAGCCCGAAGAGAGGGGAGTTCTCCTCCGGCAGATGCATGCCTTCCCGCGCCTTCCGCGAAAGTTCAAATACTTTGAGGAGACTCCTGTCCTCCTCGTGTAATTCAATCTCAACGTCCTCACCGAGGAAACGCTCGTATATCTTTATCCTCTCAGCCTCCCTGCGCATTCCGAGGTCATGGGCGGCCAGGCGCAAAAAGTGCAATTCGGACGCCTTACCCCTGAGGAGGAGCTCGTTCTCCTTAACGTGCAAGGCCGTGGGCCTGAGCCACGAGTCTACGCCCTCGTCCACCATCTCGTCGGCTACCTTTAGGGTTTCAAGGAGTTTACCGGAGTGGAAACCCCTCATGGCGCGCAGGGCCTTAAGGGATAGGTCCTCAAGGCTGTTCCTCGGCTCAGGCATGGGGTAGGACCTCCCCATGACAGTGCCTATCTCGTACTTCACCCTCGCCCTTATGAAGTCATCTTCCACCTTTTCGGCCAGCTCCAGAGCCTTGAGGGGGTCGGCGAACACCTTCAGGTGAACGAGGGAACGGATCGCCGGGGGCAGGTCCGGAAGCATCCCCTTAAGGGCGGTTATCTCCATACTCCTCATGTAGTACAGGGCGAGGTAGGGCATGAAGGAGGGTGGGTACTCTCCCTTTCTCTCCTTCCATACCCGCAGGTACCTGCCCACGGACCGCATATCCCCCATGAGGAGGAGGACGGTCAGGAGGTTCAGGAAGTTTTTCTCTGAAAAGTCCTCCTTGAGCCTCTCCTCTGCCTCTTTTCTTTCATCCTTCAGGTTCAGGGGATCCATGCTGCCGTCCTTTGACAACGGGATATATTTTAAAGCCGTGTCAAATCATCCTCCTCACCACCGCATCAAACACGTGCATGTACTCAACCTTTATTCCGATGCGCCCGTCCCTTACGTCCAGAAACTCCCTCACTTCCTCAAGGCGCTCCTCTCCGTACTCCCTTACGTACCATTCAAGGAGCAGGTTTCCCGTCCTCAGTCCAAGGAACACCTTCTCCATCCTCTCCCTCTCGTCGTCAAGGGGGTCGTACTCTCTCGGAGGTGGAAACTCCCTTATATAGCGGCTCAGGGAGGGCAGGTTCGTGTACCTCAACCTCTCCTCCGGAACGAAGGAGGAGGCCGATGGGCCGAAGCCTTTGTACCACCCTCTGTCCCAGTATATGCGGTTGTGCCTGCTCTCGTACCCCGGAAGGGCAAAGTTGGAGAGCTCGTACCTCCTGTATCCGGAGGACGTTAAAACCTCCTCACGCAGGACGTAGAATTCCCTCAAATCCTCCCTCTCCTTTATCTTCCCCTTCCTCAGGTGGTACCCAAAAAGCGTCCTCTCATGTATTTCAAGGGCATAGGCCGATACGTGATGCACGCCGAGTTTGACCAGAGTTAAGAGGTCGTTTTCAAAGTCCTTAAGAGCCTGGCCCGGGTAGGCGAATATGAGGTCTGCGCTCGTTATGAAGTCGTAAGAGAGTGCGTTCAGGATAGCCCTCATACCCTCCTCCGGTGTGTGCCACCTGCCGAGAGCCTTAAGGCCCTTTTCGGAGAAGGTTTGAATTCCTATGCTTATACGGTTTATGCCGATGCTCCTCCAGAACTTCAAATTCTCCGGGACTACGTCCTCAGGATTGGCCTCAAGCGTTATCTCAAGTGGAACCACCCTGTAGGCTCTATGCAACGCTTTCATTATCCGGGTAATCTGGTCGTGTTTCAGTAGACTCGGCGTTCCCCCTCCGAAGAAGACGGTGTTTACTGCTCCTCCGTCCGCCTCGTACCCTATCTCCCTTATGAGGGCGAGAACGTACTCCTCGTCTACGGCGCCAGAGCGTTTGCGGTAGAAGTCGCAGTAGGGACAGACACGGCGGCAATACGGAACGTGGACGTATATACCCCTCAAGGGCGGATTCTAAGGCGTACTACCTGACTATCGCTCTGAAGACCTTACCGCCCTCCACCACGAAGTACACCCCCCTGCGCCGGATCTCCTTCAAAGAATCCCCTACCTTTCTACCTGAGACATCGTAAACCCCCTCTCTAACAAAACGTGTGCGCATTACCGGTGATTCCGCGACGGACAGCGGAAGCCTAAAACGGAGGATGTGTATCCCCTTGTACGCGGTCCCCACGAACAGGTTGCCGTCTTTGAGGCGGATCTTCCGGTGGTCCCCACCGACGGGATCGTCGTCGTAGTTGTTTGAGCCGTAATAGGCCACTGCGCTCAGGGAGTCGGAGGGGGAAAGGGCGAAGGCGCCGCCGGATCCCACGCTAATAACGTAGTCCTGCACCCCTTCGGCCGGGGCTATACCTCCGGGGATGCGGTAAAGGGGACTCAACGGGGACAAGGATAAGACGACCGTACTGTCCGGATAGGACCAGCCCTGATATGAGAGGACGAGGTGGTGGGATGTGAGGGATAGGGAGGTTATGGACAGGGCGTAGTCGCTGAAAGTGGCACTGTCAACCATGGGGTAAGAGGGGTCGGCGGCGTTCAGGACCTTCACCACCCCCATCCCGGACACGTACCCAACGGCAAGGAGGGTGTCCCACAGGTCCAGGGCGCACCCACTACACAGGACCGTGTCCACCACGGGAGAGGAGGGATCGGAGAGGTTGAGGACGATCCCGCTACCCGGTACGAAAAGGAGGGTGTCAAGGCTCTCCATATCCCCACCGTAGAGGGGGGCGTACACGGTAGATGCCGGTGAGGGGTCTGAGGGGTCGTACAGGGAGTATACGAGCAGGGTGTCTGAGCCGTCGGGATGGGCCACAAGGGCGTCGCCGGCCACCTCCAGGTCCGTTATGGGGCGGTCGGTGGGTTTTACCCTTACGAGGCGGGGAGAGGAGACGTCGCCGACATCCACGACGGCTATGCCCCTGTACGTGCCGACGTACATGTAATCTCCGGAGAGGGCGAAGGTGATGGACTGGAGAGAGGGGATACCGGAGAGGAGGGTACTGTCCTCAAATATCAGGAGGCTTACGGGCAGGCTATCCCCAAAGTAGCCGCTAAGGGCGACGTAGACAATACCGGAGTACGTGGCGAGACCTCCCGGAAGGGACATGTATGAAGATCCTTCACTCCACAGACTTACGGGAGATTCGGGGTCGGAGAGGGAGTAGGCGTAAAGGAATGTGCCGGAGAGGTAGTTGTATCCGAGGAGGAGGTTTCCGTGGGTCCATATCTCCCTCAGGTTCTCCGGTATAACGCTCCCCCTGTAGGAGAGTGTCGGAAGTACCCTGAATACATCCACGTACATGCCACTGCGGGCGTACCGGCGGAGGGCGAGGAGGTAAGAACCTCTGGAGGCCACAGAACGGTAAGGGCCGCTCAGGAGGTGAAGGGTAGATGAGGGGTCCGAGGGTGCAAAGACTTCAACGTTCTCGTCTACGAGGGAGGCGATGAGCGTATCCACGAAGACCACGTCCCGCGCCGTCCCCGGGTGAACACCGATCAGACTAAAGTCCCGAAAAACCAGCGTACCGCAGTTGTAGGCCGCAAGGGCCAGAGTCCCATCCCTGACGTCTATGCCCAGCGCCCCACCGCACGGAAGGACGTACTCCCAGACCTTCTCCGGTGCCAGAGGATTTTTGAGGTCGTAGGCCTCAACACCTATGCCTCGCAGGGCCAGATATAGGGTTGAGTCCGAAGGGTCGTAGGCCACATCCGCTACCAGATCTCTGACGGTTATTAGACCTATGAGGGCGGGGTCCCTCGGATCAAACAGCGAGTATATCTCAACCCCACTCCCCACGGGCAGAAAGAGTATTCCCCTGTCCGTGTCCACACTCAGAGATGTTGTCAGGCCGTACGGGAAAACCCCCACAAACGTGGCGTTCAGCGAATCCGCAGTCGTTAAAAGTGTAATTACCAGCATACTCACCTCCTGTGTTTATTTCCGATTATCTGTCAATATACGGAATTTTACGGCCGAAATGGAACGTTAAGGAAATTATTCCGCGCTCTTGCCGAAGAGGACCACGAAAGCGAGTGCAAGGGCTATGAGAACGAAAAGGACCACCCTCCCGATGTCCCTCCTCTCTGCGGCCACGAAGAGGGCTATGAGGGTCTGGAGGAGGTAATAAAGGGCAAAGGCCTTAGAGGCGTAGGTTATGATGTGGAAGATGTTCGCACTCCAGACCAGAACTATCCCCATGAAGGCCGTGAACAGATAACCTGTGTTGGAGGATATGCGCCCGTGGGTCTCCTCCCTTATAAGACCACCGGCCCCTATGGTGTCGGCAACGGCCGCACTGAACTGGCTCATGAGCGGTCCCAGTTTCATCAGGTAGCCGAGCGCGACGCACACCCCGGCCGCAAGGGCTATTATCGCCGTCTCGTCCACCCTATCCAGACTGAGGTTGTGCAGGATCGGGGTGAGGAGTAGAATGGTCGCGAGGTATATCCCCCCGGAGATCAACTGGGCCAGTTTCATGCTCTTTACCCTCTCCTCGGGCGTGTACTCCTCCCCGAGGTATTTGGAAGTCTCAAACCCCTGAACGATAAGTAGGATGCCAGCGAGGAGCTGGAGGGCGCCGAAGGTAAAGGGCTTAGCCTCCCCCACTACGTGGGTGTGATGCAGATCGTACAGGAACAACCCCGTTAGAAAGGCGGATATGACGGAGAGTTTAAGACTTACGGCGTACTTCTCAAGGAACTCAAGGAAACTCAGGCCGCGCAAGTACCCGGTTATACCGATGAAGAGGAGTACGGCACTCGTCAGGAGGTTCTCATAAACGGGATGCCTGCCGAAGAATCCGGAGAATATGAAGGCGGAAAGCAACCTCAGGTAAAAGGCCGTGGAGATCATGTAAGCGAGGGAGATTACGAGGTTGGATAGGCTCTCAACCTCCTTCAGGAGGACTTCTCTTTCGGATTTCGCCCCTCCGTATATTATGGGTTCGGCGAAGAGGATGTTGTACCTTATGGCGCTTCCCACGAGGTAGGCGAGTACGACTATCCCGAGCATGCCGAAGATGGCGTGAATGCCGAGGGTGTAGTACAGGAGGGGAGCGGAGACGAGGTAGCCGCTCCCTATTATGGAGGCCAGAGGCGTAATCGTGGCCCTCCAGAGCCTTCCGCTCTCCTTTTTCTCCGGAAAGAGAAAGAAGAAGGTGATGAGGGCGAGCGTAAATACGAAAAGTACTACGACGTTAAGCACGAGAGATCGTATTGTAAGGGGGCTGTGGAGGTGATTTTCCGTGCGACTTTAAAATATCGCCGTGAGCTTTAAAATACTACTGGCAAAACCGAGGGGTTTCTGCGCCGGTGTTGACAGGGCTATAAGCATAGTTGAGATGGTCCTTGAGAGGTACGGCCCTCCCGTGTACGTCAGACACGCCATAGTCCACAACCATTACGTGGTGGAGAGCCTAAAGAAGAAGGGGGTTATTTTCGTTGAGGACGTCCGGGAGATCCCTCCCGGCTCCATAGTGATCTTCTCCGCCCACGGTGTATCACCGGCCGTAGTTGAGGAGGCCCGAAGGAGGAACCTTAAGATGATAGACGCCACCTGTCCCCTCGTCCACAAGGTCCACAAGGAGGTAAGGCGTTTTGCCGCGATGGGCTATACCATAATCCTCGTGGGACACAGGGGACACGTGGAGGTTGAAGGTACCATGGGTGAGGCTCCCGACAAGGTCATCTTAGTTGAGACAGTTGAAGACGCTCGCAAGGTACAGGTCCCGGATCCGGAGAAGGTCGCCCTGACCACGCAGACCACCCTGTCCGTTGACGATACGAGGGAAATAATAGAGGTCCTTAAGGAGAGGT
Source organism: Caldifarciminota bacterium (assembly GCA_015490465.1). Classification (GTDB taxonomy): domain Bacteria; phylum Hydrothermota; class Hydrothermia; order LBFQ01; family LBFQ01; genus JAADCS01. The sequence continues at coordinate 6,852 of WFXS01000121.1, read as the reverse complement.
TCCCCAACATCGTACTTCCCAAGGCCGACGATATATGCTACGCCACACAGAACAGGCAGGACGCCGTCAAGAAACTCGCCCGCCTGAGCGACGTCGTACTCGTCATTGGCTCAAAGGAGAGCTCCAACTCCAACCGCTTAAGGGAAGTCGCTGAGAAACAGGGGGTCCCGGCTTACCTCATAGAGGACGAGACCTATATCTCCCCTGCCCTTATTGATGGAGCGAGAGTCGTGGGTATAACGTCCGGGGCATCAACACCGGAGATCCTGGTTAAAAGGGTAATAGATCGCCTCATGGGTATGGGGGCTACGGAAGTTGAGGAGCTAGATGGAGTGAAGGAGAACATACGGTTCGCCCTTCCCAAAGAGCTGGTGGGATGAGGGCCGAGGCTCTGGTAAACCCCGTATCCCGTTCTGGCAAAAAGGTCTATAAGAAGTTTAAACCACTTCTGGAACGCCATTTCAATCTGAGAACGGTCTTTACGGAGTACAGGGGACACGCGTCGGAGATCGCCAGAGAGAGCGAGGCGGACGTTATCTTTGTATTCGGTGGAGATGGCACCCTCAACGAGGTGGTGAACGGTCTGGTGCATAACGTGAGGTTTCCCTTCGTGGCGCCCACCTTCGGAGGTAGTGGGTGCGACGTCGCCCGTAGCCTCGGCATAGAGAGGAATCCCGAAAAGAGGGTTAAGGAGGTTCTGGCGAAGCTTGAGAGTGGGAGCGGACACAGGGTACACCTCTCACGGGTGGACACGGCGAGCGGCGGGAGGTTCTTCATAGGTGTGTCCGACGTTGGATTCGGTGCAGAGGTCGCCCGTAGGTTTGACAGGTGGAGGAAGCTCGGAAGGTTCGGATACACTTTAAGCGTCCTTGAATCCTTAAAGGAGTTCAAACCCCGCAGGGTGAACTTTCGGGTGGACGACGACCCCTACACCATGGAGGTTATGATGCTTGTCTTCGCCCGTACCCCCTACTTCGGCGGGGGCATGTTCATATCCCCCAACTCCGACCCCGTCTCCCGTGAGGCGCGGGTGGTCGTTCTCAAAAGGGTGGGACCTGTTCGTTTTCTTTTGAACTTTCCGAGAGTTTATTCGGGAAAACATCTGGAGATGGACGAGATTTCGGAGATACCGGGGAGGAACCTCTACGTTGAGACGCCGGGGCTTCCGGTTGAGGCGGAGGGGGAGTACGCGGGAGAGACACCGGCGGTTTATACGATCACGGAGGCGTACGTGAACTTCGTGTGAGGTATAGGTTCCAATCTGGCCGTTTTATACCATACCATCTTGAGACACGCTTTAGTGATCCGCTTATATCCTGTCAAAGAACGGACAAAAATCTTTATCGTTGTAGAGAGTTGAAATATGCGGAAAGTCCTTCAAGTTCATCAAGGGAGTCGTAGACCTTGTTGGCCAACTCGCCTCTGATATCTTTCCAGCTGTTAACGGTTTGGTTCTTATTACGGCGCCCGTTAATCGGGCATACCGCTCAGAAATAGGGATGCGTTAATACGGCAATGAGGTATCCAGTAAAGGTGTGATACAAAAGGTAGAATTGGCATGTTTCTTGCTGATAAAAGACCTAAGAATCTTCCCGAATATGGGGCAGTCCGAGATGGATAAGAGCCTTGCCTTCATCAAAGTGGTATCGTTCTATGAACGCAATCCCGATGTTTAGTGGCAACCGTAAAAGATTCAGAGGTAATATCATTGCTCCTCTATCACTCCTTATCACGTTCTTCCTTCTATTCCTGCTTATCCCCGGAGGGCCGATTGAAAACAGGGACTTTTCTCACCTCCCCCCTCTTGTACGGCCTCATTACCCTCGTAGGAATGGTATCACTCGTGGCGGTCTATCTGACGGTTGCGGGGAGTCGGTTTGGATACGTGCTGGGTATCATCTCCGGATCAACGTTTGTCCTCCTATCCCTTCTGGATATACTCCAGATATTCCCTCAATCCCCGACCCCGATATCACCCCTGCTGTTGGGCTTTGAAGTGACCATACTGATCCTGAGCGTAGTGGCAGTAGTATCGTCTTACCGGGTATTGACCTACGGTACCGTGGGAGAGTTAACCGTCCTGAGGATACTGGTCGTAATCCGGACATCGCTCGCCATTCTCGGTAAATGAGATAGGTGGTATCGTCGCACAATAAACCTACATGTGGTTCCCGGAGATGGGAGACCCATCCAATTACAATACACACGCAAAAGGGAACGTGGCAGCCTAAATGCCTTAATTACCCCGCAAACTTCCTCACAAGTTAACATAAGTCGACTTTATAATACTATCTTAAAGCAACAAGGAGGTAGAAGATGCTTGGAAAGACCAGGGAAATACTGACACGTGCAAAGGCAAAACCGGAGACCGAGACCCGTGAGGTTGAGGAGAGGAAGATCGTTCAGGAGGCGGTGTACATTGTCCGCAGGATAGGTGAGGTGATCGCGAAGCTCAGGGCCGGGGATCTGGCCAGCCTGGAGGAGAGCCTTGAGGATCTCAGGAAGAGGGTCTCCGAGCTGTACGAGAAGCACGGTGATACGTCCCTTCCGATAAGGAGTACCGTGTACGCCGTCATAGGTGTGGACGACCCCGAAACCGCCCGCAAGGTCTACGAGGACGCCAAGGTCAACCTCAACGAAGGAAGGATACCGCGCGCCCGTACGCTCGTAAACCTCCTCCGCAACGAGATAGTCATAGATACGGACGTCATGCCCCTCTCTATCCTCAAGGATGCCATAAACCTCGCCCACGACTTTCTCAAAAGGAACAACGTAACCCGTCTTGTGGATACACTTAACCTCATCCTGTCCGCCGTGGAGACCGTACAGACGATACTGCCCCGTCCTCTGCTTGAGGCCTACTACCTCGCCGACGAGCTGGAGAGGCTCAAGGAGGAGGAGAAAGAGGTCGCCCTTGAGGTCGTGAAGTACATCAGGGAGAGGATAGAACTGGCAAAGGTCCTCGGATACATCACGGACGAGAAGCAGATCGCCGACATAGAGGAGAAGATAAAGGCCTTTGAGGAGAGCGTCGGTAAGCCCGAGAGCAAGGAGAAGGCGACTGCTCTGAAGGAGGAGATATCAAAGACCAGAGAGGAAGTAAAGGAGGTGTAACATGATGTGGAGCCTTACGTTACTGTTCGCCGCAACCGATACGACCCTCCAGCAGAGGGTACAGGAGGCGATCCAGCAGAGTACCCGGAAGGGGATGGAGGAACTCCGGGTATCCGGGGAGCAGGAGATCGTGCGGGAGGCCGTCTCCGTAATGGACGGGATAAGCCGTCTGGTATCCGTCCTCCAGTACGGGTCCCTTGAAGATGCCACCGCCCTGTTAGATACCCTCGTAAAGAAGACGGACGAGATATCCCAAAAGTACAAGATCAGGAAACTCCCCATATCCGTCACCGTATTCCTCATCCTTGGCGTGGAGGACCCGGATACAGCCCGCAAACTGGTGAACGAGGCGAAGCGCTACCTTAAGAAGAACAACATACCTGCCGCACGGGACGCCCTGAACCTCCTGAGGAACGAGATAGTTGTAAACACCGTCGTGGTACCCGTGGACGTCCTGAAACACTCCCTTGCACTTACGAAGAGCCTGCTTGAGAAGGGTCGTATAAAGGAGGCCATAGACGCTCTCAACCTCATGCTGAGTTCCGTTGAGACGGTGGAGACCGTATTCCCCAAACCCATATTTGACGCCTACTACCTGATGGCCACCGTGAACGAAGTACAGAAGGAGGACAAGGTTCTTGCTCTTGAGCTTCTGAAAGTCGTAAAGCGTAAGCTGGAACTGGCTTATGTCCTCGGATACGTTGATAAAAAGACCTATGGCCGTCTGCTCAAAGAGGTCAGGAACATAGAGAAGATGATCAAGCGCGGCGAGGCAGCCGGAAAGCGTATAGCCTCTCTCCGCAAGGAGATGGAGAAGTCCAAGGGGAAGATAGAGGGCAGGAAGAAGTAAGGTTTGCCCTTCTCCAAATGGGGGCGTCGCAAGTGCGACGCCCCTTTCGTTTTTATGGCAGCCTTAAAATACTCCGTATGAACATCGGTTTGCCTGAGATCATCGTAATCTTAGTGATCGTGATGCTCCTCTTCGGACCGAGTCAGCTGCCCAAGTTGGCGAGGGGTCTGGGGGAGGCTATGAAGGAGTTCCGTAAGGCGTCGTCCGAGATGGAGAGAGGTGCCGAAGAGAACCCGGAGAATACCGAAAAATCGGAAGATAAGGCGTAACCCCGCCGTATAATCCTGTCCTCCTATGGAAAGGGTCTGGATAGAGGATCTGGGTAAGTTCGTGGGTGAAGAGGTGGAAGTGAGAGGATGGCTCTTTAATAAAAGGTCATCGGGTAAAGTGCGCTTTCTCATAGTGAGGGACGGTACGGGTTTCCTTCAGGTGGTCATGATAAAGAACGACCTGGCCCCCGAAATCTTTAACCTGTACGACCGGCTGACGTACGAAGACGCCGTAATAGTACGCGGGGTAGTGAAGCGGGAGAAGAGGGCGCCCGGAGGGTACGAGCTGCTCCTTACCGACCTGAAGATACACTCCAAATCCCTTGATACGTACCCCATCCCCAAGGTGAGGCCGGAGAACGTACCCGACGTGGGTAAGCTCTTCAAGTTCCGACACCTATGGATAAGGTCAAGGAAGCAGTGGTCCATACTCAGGATAAGGGACGAGGTGGAGAGGGCGATACACGACTTCTTCGGAAGCAGGAAGTTCGTCAGGTTCGATCCCCCCATATTTACGCCGGCGTCCGTGGAGGGTACGACGACCCTATTCCCCGTACCCTACTTTGAGGAGGGGGAGGTTTACCTTACCCAATCCGGCCAGCTTTACCTTGAGGCCGGGGCGATGGCTCTGGGTAAGGTTTACTCCTTTGGTCCAACTTTCCGTGCCGAGAAGTCCCGCACCCGCAGGCACCTTACGGAGTTCTGGATGGTGGAGCCGGAGGTGGCGTGGGCCACCCTTGACGACATCATGGACCTGGCCGAAGACCTCATAGTCTACATAGTGGAGAGGGTTCTGGAGAATCGGAGGATGGAGCTGGAGATATTGAACAGGGATATATCTAGGCTGGAGGCCGTAAAGAAGCCCTTCCCCAGAATAACGTACGACGATGCGGCCAGAATACTTCTGGAGGAGAAGGAGAAGGGTAGGGATATAGATTTCACCTACGGTGAGGATTTCGGTAGCGATGAGGAAACGGTAATATCCGAGAGGTACGACCGCCCGGTAATGATAACGAGATATCCGAGGAAAATAAAGCCCTTTTACATGAAACCGGATCCGGAGGATCCCACAAAGGTCCTCTGCGTGGACGTTATAGCCCCCGAAGGATACGGTGAAATAATAGGAGGCAGCCAGAGGGAGGACGACTACGAGGAACTTCTAAGGCGCATAAGAGAAGAGGGACTTCCCGAAGAGGAGTACTCCTGGTACCTTGACCTCAGAAAGTACGGTTCCGTTCCCCATTCCGGCTTTGGCCTTGGGGTAGAGAGAACGGTCGCATGGGTATCCGGGGCCTCGCACGTCCGTGAGGTAATACCCTTCGCCCGCACACCGGAACGGGTCAGACCATGAGGTAGGGCATGCCCGCCACCGTAGAGTTCCTGAACAACCTTGAGAGGGCGTTCAAAAAGGGTGACGTTGACGAGGTCATAGCTCTCGGCGTCAGGATGCTCCACATGGGGTGGTTCGGGCGTCTGGACTGGTTTCTCAACCGATTCAACAGGATGTTGAAGAACCTGACCCCGGAACAGATGGAAAAGTTGAACAGGGAGCGGTTTCCCAACCTGTTTTACGTCGTGATGTACGTAATCCGGGACATGAGACCAAAGAAGGCTCTACCGTACATACGTTCCAGACACAACCTGATAGAGAGGAGGATATTCCACGAGTACCTCGGTAACCATCCGAGGGCGCACCACTACCTCCGCCGGGGTGAGAAGGAGATGGATCTCGTCGGGTTCTGGACGGACGTAAGGAAGATTTACTACCGACTATATAGGGGTCTAAGGGTTAACGTTAACGACGTTGAGAAGCTGGAAACTACGGAAGATGAAATTGAGTTCGTGGCACAGGTAATAACGAAAAACTACGCTATCGGTCTGTACCATCTTCTTGTGGGCGACATATCCCTTGAGACGTTCGGGAGGATAAAGAAGGCCGTGATGTTCGGGCTGAGTGAGAACTACGATCATACCACGTCCCGCCTGCTTCAGGTCTTTATTCCTCTTGCTGTGATGATAGGTAAGGAGGGAACGGCCAAAAACCTCCTCAACGCCGCCATATCAACGGCTCGGACGGAGAAGAACAGGTACATGCACGAGTGGTTTTCCATCTACCGTATAGCCCTGAACCTTCCCTTTATTGAGAACGAAAAGGAGGTTGGGGATCTTCTAAAGCGCAGGATACGCTTTTACATGCAGAGGGGATACCGGGGACACGAGGTACTGGCACGCACCACTTTACACTTTCTATCTCCAGTTTCCCACCGTAACCTGAGGAGAATCAAGGAGATAAGGGATAAGTACTGGCATCACCACACCGTCCGGATCGTTGAGGTCCTGACGGGTCAGCGTCTGATATAGACACGGTATTCAGTGAATGGAGGGGACATAGCAGTATTGGACAGTACTTTCGCGGCCTGAGCGTTGAAGATTTAGAATTGACGGGTTTACGCTGATTAAGCCACCTTAAGGATTGAAAAGGTCCCTACCCGGCGATACTCTACCCTGAGAACAGGGACTTGACAAAAGAAACAGTAGTTTCGCGCTTAGACAGAGAAAAGGGGATTGCGTTGAGGCTGAAGGGCGGCTCTACCGAGCCATCGTAATCGTTGCTGAAGG
>WFXS01000120.1 GCA_015490465.1 Caldifarciminota bacterium | reverse complement strand
TCATAAAGTTATGATTTATGCATTTATTCATATCAGCAAGCATACCGCCCATACTTTCTACCGAATATGCTCTATAAATGTTCTGAAGATTATCACCGCATCCCCACAGAAAAATGAGAAAATTCTTATTCTTATCTTCATCTTCGTCATCTTCGTCCCTAATCTTAACCTCCACTTTACTGAGATCCATACCGTCTCCGAATATGGTATAACTAAAATCCATTACGATAGTTTTTAGATCCGTTACGGATGGGTATATCTGTTTGTCGCTGTCACTCCTATTCCTGTTATCTTCAGGTTTTGGCAGATAAAGTTGTGAATCCTTCGTCCTGATTATAGATGGACTCTGCATAAGGTATACGGTACGTAAAACCTTTTCATACGACGTATACTGGTCTATATGTTCCGACACCTTTTCCAATCTCTCCTCATTTAAAAGGGTCATTTCGTATATATGTATGTAGAAATAGGGGTATATTACACTTTTTCGGAACGACACTTTATCTTCAAAAGACGCCCTGTTAAACGTTATTTTATCAAACACTTTTATTTGCTGAAAATTAGCGTTAAATCCAAAATGTGACCAGTCAAAGTTCGTTTTCCCTTTGAACTCCGCCCCTTTAAAGGTGGTAAGTTCGCCAAAATGGGAGCTGTTAAACGTCACTTCACTATAAAATTTTGCATCTGAAAAGTTGGTATACGCAGGGAACCTTGAGGCCGAAAAGTTAACCTTTCCATGGAAGACCGTTCCTTTGAATACGGGTACGATACCCCATCCTTCAAAATCTATGCGAGCGGCCACTTTAAGGTCGTCCGATCTGCCCCGTTTCCGATTTTCCCGGACCATCCTTAAGGGTTGCCATAGCTCCAGCCACGTTCGGGGGTCCATCTCTCCGAATTCCGCACCTTCCAGACTCAATACCACCCTATCTTTCGGGTGTTTGGACGTTACGATCTCGTTCAAAATACGAGCGAAGTCCCTTACGTTATGGGATTCTATTTTGCCTGTTATAAAAACCTTTTTATCTTTAAGGTTCCTGTAGACGTTCATAATCCCTATAAATTAGGGATCAGTGTATTATCGGCCTGGGACTTTCTCGCCTTCTTCCGTTTTTAGTTTTTCCATAAATATCGTGACCAGCCTTTCCAGAATCTTCCGTGCCTCGTAGCGGGACACGTTGAGCCTGAGCATAATATCCTCTTCGGAGGGTACGGTATCTCCGAAGATCTTCCGAGCCTTTTTCACGAGGTCGTTTATACCATTATCCGACACGTACTCCGAAATTTTGTAGACCTTTAGCATAAGTACGGTATTTTAAGGTAGTATTTTAGTGTTTGTCAATAGTGTTTGCTCCTATTATCCAGAACAGTTCCTCTTTACCGAATTTTCAAGCTTTCGGGCGTTTCTACAGTAAATCTCCTCACCGAAGTCCTTACACAGTCCGGAGTATATTCGCAGGGATTCCTTCCACATCTCACACGCCTCGGCTATGGCGTTCAGATAGTAGTAAAGCGACCCGAGGTTGTAGTTGATATCCGCAAGTATATGCAGAACCTCCGGGGTAGACTCGTCTATCGCCCTGAGGATATTCATCGCCTCGGTGTAGTCCCCCGTTGCCCTCTCAAACTCCCCCACACCCACGTAAGCGTTGGCTCTGTTATTGAGAGTACGGGCCATCTCTAAAAGGTAAATATCCTCCGGAACGTAACCCCTCGTACCCTCAAGCGTTTGCAGAGCGAGGGTGTGGTACTCCGCCGCCCTCTTAAAGTCCTTGAGAGCGTGGAGGACGTTCCCGATGGTTGAGAGAACGAAAACCCTCGTACGGATAAGTGCGGGGGGAAGGGCAGTACGGGGTAAGGATCCGTCGGCCTCCATAAGGCTGGGCAGAGCCTTTTCGTACTCACCCTTACGGTACAGCACCCATCCCTTCCTCCAGAGGACACTGAAGAGCTGCGGCCCTCCCCCTTCCATCCTGATCTCATCTTCCAGTTCGCTCAGGAGACGTAGGGCGGAGTCGTAATCTCCGTAAGATATGAGACCGTCTATCTCCCTAATCCGCTCTATCCTGTCCATCTAAACCGAGTATCTTCGCTATCTCTCCAACGGTGCGGTTGAGGTCGTCGTTTACGACCACGTGATCGTACTCGGAGGCCCAGACCATCTCCTCCTTCGCCTTCTTCAGTCTCCTCTCCACCTCCTCCGGCGGGTCCCCCCTACGCAGGAGCCTCTCCCGAAGGACTTCCAGAGATGGGGGTTTCAGAAACACGCTAACGAAACGGACGGATGAGTCGTTGCGGAATACCCTCTCAAGCGCCCTTTTACCGTTCACATCCACCGTGAGGACGACGTCTTTCCCCTTTCTCAGGGGAGAGTAAAGGTGATCCTTCGGTATACCGTAGAAGTTCCCGTAAATCTCAGCCCACTCAAAGAGTTTCCCCTCCTCTATCCACCGGAGGAAGGTGTCCCTATCTACAAACAGGTAGTCTATGCCGTTCCTCTCCCTCGGCCGTGGGGGACGGGTAGTCGCCGTTACGACGTGTACGAAGCCATAGTCTTCAACGAGGTGACGGGCAACCGTAGTCTTTCCCGCCCCCGACGGGGCAGAAAGTACAAGAAGTATGGGCCGGCGGTCACCGGCCCCGTCCTCCTTACCCATCAGTGGAGCAGGTTAACGAGTATTCCGGCCACCTTATCCGTGAAGTTGAGGAAGGGCATGGGGTACACACCGATCCAGATGACGAAGATGGCCAGAGAAACCAGGATAAGGGCCTCCCGGAAGGAGACGTCAGGCATCTTCGCACTCTCCGGATCCAGTTTCCCGAAGACCACCCGCTTAACGAGGGAGAGCATGTATATGGCCGCAACCACCACACCGGGTACGGCCAGATAGCCCCACACGGGATTGGCCCTGTACGCCCCTATCATGGTTAGGAACTCACCCACGAATCCGGAGAGACCCGGCAGACCTATGGATGCCAGAGCCATAAAGACGAAGAAGGTGGATAGGTTGGGAACCCTGTTGGCTATACCGGAGTAGTCCCTTATCAGGCGGGTATGCCTCCTCTCGTAGAGCATGCCAACTAAGAAGAACAGGGCGCCCGTGGTAAGACCGTGGCTTATCATAACCAGAACCGCCCCCTGAATTCCGATGGGGTTTCCGGAGGCTATGCCGAGCATGGCAAAGCCCATGTGGGCCACGGAGGAGTAGGCCACGAGCTTCTTCATATCGGACTGGACCCACGCCATGAGGCCACCGTATATGATCCCGATTATGGCAAGGATGGCTATCAACCCCCTGTAAGCCTCAAACCCATCCGGGAAGAGAGGGAGAGAGTACCTCAGGAAGCCGAAGGTACCCATCTTCAGGAGGATACCGGCCAGAATAACGGAGCCGGCCGTGGGAGCCTCAACGTGGGCGTCCGGAAGCCACGTATGAAACGGGAACATGGGAACCTTTATCATGAAGCCCACGGAGAAGGCGAGGAAGAGGAGCTTCTGGATATCCACGGCGGCCTTCGGAAGGGTCTGGAGGAGGGTGGGGTAATCAAACGTGCCGTAGTTGAGGTATATCCAGATTATGGCCGCAAGCATGGGTACGGAACCGACGGCCGTGTAGATCAGGAACTTGAAGGCGGCGTACACGCGGTTCTCGTGTCCCCAGAGGGCGATGAGGACGAACATGGGTATAAGCTGAGCCTCCCAGAAGATGAAGAACTGGATAACGTTGAGGGAGGCGAAGACGCCTATCATGGCCGTTTCCAGAAGGAGCATGGTGATAACGTAGGCCTGTACCTTCTCCTTGATGTAGTTGTAGGAGGATACTATGCCGAGGAAGGTCAGAAAGGTGGTCAGGAGGATGAGGATGAGGGCGAGACCGTCTATGCCCACGTAGTAGGGGGCGTTCTGCAGACCGAAGAATACGTACCTCTCCACAAATTGAAACTCCGCCGCCCTGCTAAAATCAAAGCCCATCAGTAGGGCTATGGAGAACAGCAGCTCCAACAGGGTCACAAACGTCCCATAAACCCAATAGGTCCTTCTCCATTCCGGTCTAAAGAAAAACAGCGGTATGGCCGCAACGAGCGGAAAGAAGATAACGAGGCTCAGCATAGACGGGGATTATACCCCCGTTTCATAAGTCAAGGGTTCCCTACCTTATACAACGGAATTTCTGTGGGTAAGACCATGACCATGGAGCGCCTTCATAGGCTTTTGAGATTGATCGCACGGAATACCCCCACTCCCAGCCGCCCCCCTGCATCTTTGGGCGTCAGGGAGATAGGGGAAGAAATAGGGGCAAAGAAGAACATCTCGTATGTTCTCAGCACCCTCGCAGAGTATGGATATATCCACTTCAGGGTAGAGGGGCGGAAGCAGATCCCTACCCTTTCATCGGACGGGTGGTGGCTCTTTACTCAGATCTCGCACGCCCTCCGCCGCTCAAACCGGTGTCCTCTATGCAACCACCGTCGTCTTCTTATGACAGAACGTCTATTATCGGCCCTCCCCTTCTTC
>WFXS01000119.1 GCA_015490465.1 Caldifarciminota bacterium | reverse complement strand
CCTGACAGGGCGGCGGGGGGAAGGTTTACCCTCTCACCGAGATCCTCCTGCCTGATCGTCTCCATAGCCGGGGTCTCTATCTCTTCCGGGGGAGGTTCGGGAGCGGGTGGTGTCCCTCTCGTCCTGCAGGCGAACAGCAGGGCAAGGAGGAAGAACAGGCGTCTCATATTCCGATTCTAAGGAGGATTACCCGAACAACCCCCTCAGGACGAACCACACGTTGGCCGGTCTCTCGGCGAGTCGTCGCATGAAGTAGGGGTACCAGTGGGTGCCGTACGGCACGTAAAGGCGGAGCCTGTGGGTCCTCTTCACCCTCCTCTGAAGTCCGAGCCTCACGCCGTAGAGCATCTGGAACTCGTACTTATCCTCAGGAACTCCCATCTCATCGGCATTCTTCATTACGAAGTCAATTATGCGATCGTCGTGGGTGGCGAACTCGGGGTAGATTCTGTCCGCCATTTTTAGCATTTTTACTGCCAGTTTCCTGAAGTTCTCATCAACGTCCCTCTTCTTCTGATAGGCCACGTCTGGAGGCTCCTTGTACGCCCCCTTCACCAGACGGATGTTCATACGGTATCGGGCCAGATCCTCAAGTATCTCTTCCGCCCGGTAGAGGTAGGCCTGTATGACCGTACCCACGGGATAGCCTTCCTCGTTCATCTTCTTCACTATCCACATGGTATCTTCAAGGAGGCGACTCTCCTCCACGTCCACGTTGATGTAAAGGCCGAGCTCCTTCGCCTTTTCGGCTATACGTTTCAGGTTATCGTAGGTGAAGTCCCTGTCTATCTCAAGACCGAGCTGGGTCAGTTTAAGGGAAATTTCCGAAAACTCCCGGTGAGGGACCAGAGCCTCGGCGAGGCGGATGTACTCCTCCGTGCTTTTCAGGGCAGGCTCTCTGGCGTGGTAATGCTCACCGAGGTAGGCTACGGTCGTAAATATTCCCTCCTTTTCCAGCTTTTCTACCACGTTTATCAACTCCTCAAGGGTCTCGCCGGCTACGAACCTTCTGGATATCTTCCTTCCGAGACGTGTTCCCGTCAGAAACCTTTCAAGCGTTTTGTTGTGGGAAAGGGCGATAAAGAAATCCCTCAGAAGCGGCATTATGCTATTCTAACGTGGGAAAGGCGTACGCCTTAACGTTTTTCAAACACATCTTCCACCCTCTCGTCTATTATCAGGACGCTCCTGTCCCCGTAGTGCAGGATCTTTCCGAAGGACGACCCGGCTACCGATATTACCGTATCCACGGACTCCGGTTCCCCCCAGATCTCCTTTACGTCCCTTTCGCTCATCCCCCACCTCACCTCACCCTCCTCCATCGTCCGGATCCGGTAGAGATCAACGAGGCTTTCGTACTCCTTCTTGTAGGCCCTGGCCGTTATCGGGGGTTTAAGGTAGCGGGTTATCTCCGCGAGCGAGTCCAGATCCTCAACCTTCTCCAGTTTCCGGCGGGCGGCTTTCAGGATCTCCCTGTAGGAGAAAACGGCCGTTTCCCACCGATCGTCAAAGAGGCCGTAGTCGTACAGGTACCTTATATACGCTTTGTTTGCCTCCGCAACTTTCAGCAGGTCTTCAAGGGACAGCTCCCCGTACCTTATGGAAGTAAGTACGTCTGAAAAGAGGGTGGAGACCTTCGGGCCGAGGGGTGTCATGCTCATCTTCCGACGAAATGAAGAGGAATTGAGACTGTCCGCCATCTCAAGGAGCGTTCCGACCGGGTCTTTCTGGGCTTTCTTCTCCCAGCGCTCAACGAGGGATACACCGCACCCCGTGATCAGAACGGCGATAAGAAAAATTATCGGTCTCTTCATCCCCGCTTTAAGGCTACGGCCGTCATGAGGAGGTTCATGAGGGTGTATATACCGTAAGTGGCGAACATAAGGCCCTTTATAACGTGGGCGTCTCCGACCCAGAGCAGTGCGGCGACCACGCTTCCACCCAACCAACGCTTTCCGATCTCCGCTGGCCAGAACCCAACCGCACCCCATATCGTGACGAAGAGGGTTAAGGCGTCCAGTACGAATACGGCCACACCCATCCATCCACCGAGCGCGAAGTTGTGGGCGAGGAGGAGAGTTATAACTAAGAACACGGACCAGAGGAGTAGTATCAGGAGCCACTTCCTTCCCGGAACGGCGTCTATCCGTCTAAGAACGTAGGGCAGGGCGTACTGCAGGGTTCCGTAGGATATGATCATGCGGGAGATGAGCCAGAGCCATTCGTTGTACGAGAAGTAGAACCACGCACCCTGAACGAAGAGGCCTATACCCGTAAAGGCGTACATCCTGCCCCGTACGCTCTCCAACCCGAGGTCCGACGTCCCCTTAAACAGGCTCGCCAGACCTGCTATAGCAGACGTTATAACTACTACCCATTCAAACGCGCTCATAGTCTAAGCTTCGTTTTCTTTATCCGTCCCTCTACACGGGGTTTTACCTTTTCCACGTACTTCAGGTACTCCTCCACTATGTAGGATATGCGCTTTCCGGTATCTTTAACGTCCCTTGCGGTCCGGAATACGACGTATTCTCCTCCACCTTTCATCAGGTAATCGTTCGTGGCTATCGTATAGGTTGAGTCCGGATGGAAGGGTTTTCCGTTCACCTCAAGTATCCGGACCTTCGCCAGCGGTAGCACGTAGGTCTTTACACCTATACTGTCAAGCGTAACCGTGTCCCTTACGACCACCTTTACCGTCTCCCTGACAAGACGGGAGTTGTCGTACTCCAGTTTTATACCCGAAACCACGAATATGGCGTGGTGTCCGTTGTACCCCACACCGAGGATCTTAACGAGGTCCCTGCCTTTAACTTTGCCGTACATGAGGGTATTCGGGAAGGGAAAGGCGTTGTAAACGTCCTTGCGGGTTATGGGGCCGGTTTTGAAGTTGTCCCTTATGCCGGCGGCGTTGTATATGGCGACGACCGGGTGATCCTTCTCTCCGAGGACGCTCTCGGTGTACCACTTCATGGCATCCGTCACGAGGTTCCCCATTGAACTTTCCGTAAACCCACCCCTTGAGAAGTCTCCGATCGCGTGGGCTATGACCACGCCGTATATACTGTCCACCTTCGCCTCCCATACCGTCAGCAGGGAGTCTATGTAGGGGTCGGAGGGTACCCGCTCGTCCGTCAGGGTAATTATCCTGCCGGTTATGTTTAAAATTACCCTGTTCTTCCTGTCGTAGAGGATCTCAACCACTCCGAGGTTGGCGAGGTGGGAGTACGCCTGTACTATGGCCGTTGAGTTCAGGCGGGAGAAGTACGGCGGAACTATACCCGTATGACTATGACCTCCGACTATGAGGTCTATCCCCTTTACGGAGTCAGCGTCCCTCTTATCGTGCCTGAAGCCCGTATGTGTGAGGGCTATAACTATGTCGGGCTTCTCCTTCTCCCTTACCTTCGGGACGAACTCCTTCACGAAGGAGTACTCCCACTTTACGTCAAGGTCGGGCATGTTCTGGGGAGGAACCATCCCCCTGAGCCAGTGGGTTATGAGACCGAAGACCAGGATACGGACGCCCATCGTGTCTATGACTACGTACGGCCGTGCGAAGGAGGGAGGATTTCCGGCCGTATCAACTAAGTTGGCGCTTACCAACGGAAAGTTCGCCCACTTCGCGAGGGAGTCAAGGATGTCCCTTCCGAAGTCAAAGTCGTGGTTCCCTACCGCCCCCACGTCCACGCCGATGTAGTTCATCACCTGCATGTAGAGCTTTCCCTTCGTTAACTCACCGAGAGGGTCCCCCTGAAAGTAGTCCGCTGCATCCATAACGAGGACAAGCGCTCCCTCCTCTTTAGCCCTCTCCCTGTACTGCCTCACCAGATAGGCGAGAGCGCGGGCGTTGGCGAGGGTGGGAGGGAAGTCCCGGTCCAGCCAGAAGGCCTCGTTATAGCCAAGGTGTCCGTGGGCGTCGTTCCAGTGCAGAACGTATATCTTGAGGACGTCCCCTGACGATAGAAGAAACGGTAAGAGCATCGGTAAGTGATTATACTGCTGAAGGGAGGGGAGGAAAATGAAAGCCGTCTCAAAATAGGCCGTCGGCTATGGTCGCGTTGAGAGGTTTACGCTGTCAAAGAAAGGTATGAGAATTTACGGTCCAATAAGATCTTACCCTGCGTGCAGGTTTTCAGTGGGTGGGATGCGGACTGTATTACCAAGTAAAAGCCGTAGCAAAAGTATAGGATAAATACAAAATTTACGCCATATACGGAACTCAAATGCTGCAGGTCACACGACCAGACAGCACGTAGTTTGAACGGTTGAAATAGTTGGCCAAGTACAGTTTATATACGTCGCCGCTTTCGGGCAGGCCCTGTGTTTGAAGGGGGCCAGCAATATCAGGTTGCGTAGCCGTAATCCTTCCCGTAGTTGAGGGCTCCAGTAGTTTCGGCCTCCCAAAAGCCATCCCCGAACTTTAGGGGTCAACCCATGTACCAGATGGGTATCGTGAGCGGAGGAAGGGGTTAACTCAACACCGACCATAACGCCCGGATATGCCATGCGTCGCTACTCATACCATCAAACCCGCAGTCGGTCTCCCACTTAAACCTGCGACAACGACAGGGCTGGGCTAAGTGGCAAACGGGCGGGGCTGCACTGTCTCCGATTGAAATGGGCGGGTCGCACGGCCTGACGTACAACGTTGCGCGGTTGAACTTCTTAGAATGGGAAACCGTTACCCATAATGCTGCCGAAAGTACCTGAAGATCGCTGCATCCGTCTCTAAGTAAAAACTTGCACACCGGATGTGCTACCTCCCAGAAAACAGATCCCTCACAGGGGGCGGATTTTCCACCTGTATGTGGTAGTCGTTCTCAAAAGTGGAGTTCTTTATCTTCCTGATAAACCTGTTATCCCACGTGTAAAACTTCTCTGCCTTTGCATAGAGCGATCAATTACATTTTCCGACGACAGTCCTAACTGTTTCAAGGTATACTTCACATCGTCTAGCATCGGCATGAAAGGGAATTATACGGAAGAAAGAAAGCGTTACCTATCCCCCTTTAAAATACATCCGTGGAGATCGTTAACCTTTCCGGGTGGAACCCTCCGGAAGGATTCGTGAATGTAATTGAGGATATTCTCCGGGGGTTTGAGATAGATACGGAAGGTATAACCGTCGCCTTTGTAACCGGGGACTACATGGCCGAACTTAAAGAGAGGTTCTTCGGGGAGAGGCGGACCACGGACGTTCTGACCTTCGTCTACGACGACGTTAAGGAGGTCGTAATCTGTCCGTCACATCTCAACTACGACCCCCACGAGATAGCCCGAAGGGTATTCCACGGTATACTCCACGCCATCGGATACGATCACAAGGTCAAAAGTAAAGCCCCAAAGATGGAAAGGCTTGAAAGTGAACTCATGAAGGCATTTCGCGAGAGGTACGGTAACAGGTAGACGCACTTAGTCCTTAGAATACGCACTCTTGAAGGGTCCCCTCTTCTGGACGCTATCCTCCCGTGTGGGGATTCAGGTCTTCGCCCTATTGCGTACGGTTATCCTTGCCCGCATACTCACACCGTATGACTTCGGCGTCGCCACGTCGGCCTTCATAGCCTATCAGATGCTTGATATGATGACCTTTACCGGATTTACCACCGCCCTTACAGCCCAGAAGGGTAACTTCCGGGAGGGGTATCCGACCCTCTGGTGGAGTACCGTCGTGAGAGGGTTGATCCTCGCCCTGCTCCTGTACGTTTTTTCCGATGCCATAGGGAAGTTCTTTAAGGATCCGAACGTGGCCTATACCAGCCGCCTCGTGGCTCTGGCCTTCGTCCCCTACTCCCTTGTGAACCCGGTTATGGTGGTTGAGGCTTCACGCTTCTTCAGGTTTGAGAAGATCTTCATCGTTGAGATAGGTGAGGCCTTCGCCTACTTCCTTACAGCCCTATTCCTCTCCTTTTATTTCAGGGACTACAGGGCGCTGGTCTTCGGGTTCGTGGCTGCCGGGTTCACCAAGTTCGTCCTATCCTACATCGTTAGGCCCTACCTTCCCCCTCTCTCCTTTAGTCTGAGGTGGCTCAAACGGATGTTCTCCTTCGGAATATGGGTTAACCTGACCTTCGTCCTGAACTTTATCCTCATGTACATGGACCGCACTATAGTGGGAAGGTTCGCCGGTCAGACCGCCCTCGGCCACTACTCCAACGCCCAGAAGTTCGCCTTCCTCGCCCCTCCCCAGATAAGTTCCATGCTCTCCCGCGTTCTTTTTCCCTACTTCGTGACGGCTCCGGACGAGGACGCCCGCAGGGTCTTCAGCATATACATGAGAACGGTCCTCCTGATAGGGTCCGTATTCTTCGCGCCCATGTTCTTCTGGAACCGTGGTCTCATCAACCTCCTTCTCGGACCGGGCTGGGAATACGCTGCAGAGATACTGCGTCCCCTCTCCCTCGCTGGCCTTCTGGCCATGATCTCCAACACCGTAAGCCCCATATCTCAGGGAAGGCGTATGCCACGGCTTGACGTTATGCGTCTGGCCGTTATACCCGTGGTCTTCGGAATAATGGCGGTGTTCAATTTGAAGGACGGTGTGTGGATAGCCTGGAGCCTCGCAGCCGGGTACCTCGCATCCGTACCGTTTTCCTTCTATGGGACCCGTATATCCGGTGTACCTTTCCCCTATATCCTCAGACCTCTCCTTCCCTTCGTTATCGCCCTGTTGATCTCTTCCCTTCTCTATCCCGTGTCAGCCGTTCTATCCGCTTTATCCCTTCCGTTGTTCACGCTTTCCCTTGAATTACTCCTGTTCCGCAGTCTGGGGGCGCTGGACTTCCTGAAGGTTCGCGTTCCCGAGGAGGGATAGGATCTCCTCCGCCCTCTCCACGGCCCTCCTGACCTCCGGGTATTCAACCGGGGCGTTCTTCAAAAACTCCCTTATCTCACCGGACGGGTCCCGCGGTGTATAACCTTTCGGGACCTTCTCCCCCTGAAGTTTGGGGCCTCCCTCCTTCAGACCCTCCGGGTAGTACCAGTTCCGCAGGTTACGGTAGCCGGCCTTCAGGAGCAGGTACCCCATACGGCTCAACTCCGGCGGTGCGCCGAGTCGGAGCGCCCTATCGGTTTCGGGGTCGGAAGTGTACTCAACGAAGACCTTTGAAAGGGGAGGGGACTTTTCGTACAACAGGGAGTAAAACTCCGGCTCCCGCCTATCTCCGTGAAAGGACGGATCTATCTCAAAGGCCTCAACCCAGGGCCTGTAATAACCGTAACCGTAAAAGACCTTCAGGAACATAACGAACCTGCCGTCAAGGTGAACGGTGAGGTTCTCCTCCCATACGAACCTTCCGGGTGTTACGTTCACGACCTTAAAACCCTTCCAGCCTTCCCGAAGTACCCTGACCAGATCCCTCATGGCACCTATTTTATCGTCGGAGGCTGTGGGACTCTACCCCCGTAGAATCCCGACCCGTATGGAAATAAGGTACAGGCGTATCCTCCTCAAGGTGAGTGGGGAAATACTCGCGGGGAAGAAAGGGTTCGGCATAGACGCACCGGTACTGGACATCCTCTCTGACGAGATCCTTGAGGTCTACAACATGGGGGTTGAGGTGTCACTCGTCGTTGGTGGTGGGAACATACTCCGCGGCACCCAGAGCGAAACCCTCGGCATAGACAGGGTGACGGGCGACTACATGGGCATGCTGGCCACCGTACTAAACGCCCTCGCCCTCCAGAGCATCCTTGAGAAGAAAGGGGCCCAAACCCGAGTAATGTCCGCAATAGAGGTTTCCCGTGTTGCTGAGCCGTACATAAGGCGGAGGGCCATAAGGCACCTTGAGAAGGGGAGGATAGTTATATTCGCCGGTGGAACCGGTAACCCGTTCTTCTCAACCGACTCCGCCGCCGCCCTGAGAGCCTCCGAGATAGGTGCCGACGTCATCCTCAAGGGTACGAAGGTGGACGGGGTGTATACGGACGATCCGGTGAAAAATCCAGATGCAAAGAAGTTGCGGAAGTTGTCCTATACGGACTTTCTGGTGAGGGACCTGAAGGTACTTGACGCCTCGGCCGTAGACATAGCAAGGCAGTCGGGTATACCCATAATCGTCTTCAACCTGACGAAACGGGGGGAGCTGAAGAGGATAGTATCGGGTGAAGATGTGGGTACGATAATCCACACCTGAAACAAAAACGGGGGGCTAAGCCCCCCGCTCACCTTACGTTCAGGTTTTACCTACTCAAGGAGACCGGACAGGAAGAACACACCGAAGTTCAGGCCTATATTGGTGTTCCCTTTGAAGGTCGTGGTGGTGGTCACCGTAGTGCCGAGGACGTCGGTCTCCTCCGTGTTGCTGAGAGCCGGGATGAAGTCAACGGACACGCCTCCGCCTATACCGAAGGCTCCGAGCATAAAGTAACCCTTAGCGAAGATACCGAAATCCATACCCGTGTAGGTACTCTCATCGTTGCTGTCCTTACCCTTGAAGGTCACGGAGTTCATACCGGGTGCCACACCGAGGAGTACCTGCGCTGCCGTAAGGCTCATCCTGTAGGCCACCGGGACCTTCACGTTGAACCGGGTCATATCCCAGTCGGCCGTGATTTCCTCACCTTCTACCGTGATCTTTGAGCTACCGGACCCGGCACTATAACCCACACCGACTCCTACGAGCAGGGGTATGGGTGCGAGACTCACACCACCCGCCATGTTCGCGCCCATGAGCGTACCGCCGCCGCTGTAATCGAGTGTGGTCTCGCTCACACTACCCCCACTTTCAACCTTTACGCTCACGTCCCCGTGGGAGAAGTTGCCCATACCCGCTCCGAACTCTCCCCAGAAGCCTATCCCGTACGCAGGGGAAACCGCGAGCATGATACCGACTAAAACGCTTAACCTTTTCATGACACCGGTATTATACGCCGGTATATTCAGAACTCACCTGCGCGCTGGCCATATCCCCGCCCGGGACTTCAAACCTCCCTCAAGGGCGTGTATCCCGTACATACGGGCATCCTTCCTCAGACCCACCCACGAAGGCATGGCTCTCACCGACCTTATGGACGATGGCACGAGGGAGTAGAGCAGAGGTACGAGGGAGGTGTCGCTCACCTTATAGGTCAGCAGGAGTCTGTCGTACGTCAGGGGTACCACCTCCACGGCGTTCTCTCTGGCACGGGAGTAAGGGTTGGAAAGGAATGATGGCAACTTGGCTCTGGCCCCTACGATCACCACGTTCAGACCGTTGGACTTTACCCATCTCTCCGTGATGGCGGTATCGGGAAGAACGGGAGCGCGGCCGTTGGCGTAGGACCACCAGGCGTTGGCATAGAATACGGCCACGTCTCTCGCCCACGGCTCGGATGTGGAGTAAACGAAGACGAAGGGCCTCATGAAGACGTCACGTATTAGAACGGGCCTCCTGTACACGTACCTTCTCATCTTACGCCACCTGCGGTACTTTACCAGGACCTCTCCGTCGTACTTCAGGGTATCACCGTCTATGATAACCTTCCCTCTGTACCCCGGTATCACGAGGGCCCGTACGTTCTCCGTCGTGATGAAGAGTTTACCTCTGCGTCTCCTGATTACGAACCCCGCCCTGTAGAACGGTGATTTAACCTCAAGGAGCTTCACGCCGTAGGCGGAATCGCTCACGGACAGGTCGTACGTGTAGAAGTACCTCTCCTTTCTTTTGACCTTCAGGCGGTACGCCCACTTCCAGAGGTCGGGGTCGTCAAGGGAGCCGTCCCACCAGTGTCCTTTATCCGCTCGCCATACGAGGCGGAAGGTAGCCCCAAGGCGGGAGAGGAGGTCGGAGGCCAGACGGGCGTGGAAGGGGGGTACGTTGTCGTCCTTTCCCCCCTGAAGTATGACGACGGGTACGTTCAGGAGGTTCTTAAAGAGTTGTGTGGTGCGGACCTGCTGGTACAACCTCTCCTGAAGTTCAACGAACTCCGTCTTACCGAAGAGCCGGTACCTCTGAAGGTGTGTGGGTATATATAGGTCTATTGATAACCACGCCGCAGCTGGCATGCAGGCTTTCCAGACGGAGGGATAGGAGGTACACAGGTGCCATACCCCGTGTCCACCCATGGACGTACCCATGAGGAATATACGTTTGCGATCTACTTTAAAGTTCCTCTGCACTTCCTCAAGCACTTCCAGGGCATCTACTCTTCCCCAGTCCTCCCAGTCAAACCCCCACCTCCTCCTGTTTGTGGGGCATACGACTATCTCCTTTTTCCTCGGTTTGTGGTTCCTACACCTGTTTTCGGCCTTTACGGCCGCACCGTGGAGGCTGAGGACGAGACCGTACCTCTTCCGGGGATTGAACTTTACGGGGAACTTTACGGCGTAGTACTGGACCGAGGAGTCCACGGAGGAAAGGTACGTCCTCTTTACGTATGGGGCATCCGTCCCCTTTACGGCCAGTTTTATATAGAGAGGCCTCCCGTTGAAGTAGAACCTCACCTTTACGCTGTCCCCCTTCCGGGGAGCCTTAACGTGTATCTTAACCGGAACCTTGAGGAAGGATAGGGGTTCAAGGTTGTAGGATCGTCCGTTTATCCGCACCTTTGCGGGTTTGAGGGTGGGGTTCGCGACGGTTATACCCACGTATCCGTTGAAAGCCTCGCCCCTTAGGAGATCGGGGAGGGTCACGTCTTCCGTATAGACGAAAGGGGTATCCGGTGCCTTCCGCACATCTATTTTGAAGGGCCTGACACCCCCGAGGCCACCGACGGCGAAGAGGACAGTGTCCTTGCCGTTTAGAGGTACGAGTCCTTCGTAATCCCCGTAATAATTCAACGCATACCTTTTTCCACCCATCTTCAAGCTCCCCACGTGCCTCCCCCTCACCAGGTATACCCCCGGTGTATCCACCCTTATAACTCCCTTAACGTAGAAGAGGAGGTTTACACCGGCCAGACCATGCTCCTCGTTGAGAAGTTTGAGGTTCTGGGTGTCCACGCTTATGCGGAAGTACCCGTCCGTATCCGCAACTACGGGCTTCCAGTGGATGAGTTCGTGCGTTATGGGGGAGCTGTACTCCTTCATTGGAGGGTAGAGGTAATCAACGAAACTCTCTCTTACTCCGGCGAGGAAAGGGCCGAGGATGAACAGGGTATCTATCATCCGATATTTTACAGCGGGAGACGGCCTAACCGTCCTGCTTTGCTATTTACCCCCCGTATCCCTTTCCCTTTCGGGTCTATAATACCGTCCAATATGAGAAGGTTCCTTTTAGCGTTAGGCGTGGTAATGCTCGGTTGTCAGCCTGCCGAAAAGGTGATTAAAGTTGGACTTCTCCTCCCAACGAACGCATCGGGCGATGTAGCCACGTACTCCAAACAGGTCAAAAACGGCATATACCTCGCGGCCAAACGTGCCAACTTTCGTATAGACAATCGCAGGGTGGAGTTCGTACTACCGGAGAAGTACGACGGCAACCCCTCGTCTGCCCCTGACGCCCTGAAAGAATTGAAGGAGAAAGGTGCAAAGATCATTATAGGACCCCTGACGAGTTCCGAGGCCCTCGCAATTAAACAGGAAGTTGACCGGTTGAAGATCCCGACGTTCGTGCCAACGGCCACGGCTAACGACGTTACTAAAAACACCAGGTGGATATGGCGTATATGTGTCACCAATAAACACATGGCCGTAGCCTCCGCTTACATGACCCAGAGCTTCCTGGACGTTAAGGAGGTCGTGGTCCTTGAGAAGGAAGGGGATGCGTACTCCAAGGAGATAGGGGATTACTTTAAGAAGTGGGCGGAGGAGCATGGTCTGAAGGTAGTCGGGGTTATCGTCCTGAAGAACAACGACTTCGCATCCAGGGTGGGCGAAATACTCTCCTCCTTTACGGTACCTCAGGAGAGTACGGCCGTCCTGGCACCGTTCTACTACGATAAGACCGCAAAGATCATACGAACGCTCAGGGATTCCGCTTATGCCGGGTACGTGGTGGGTGCGGACGGATGGGACGTACCCGATCTGGCCAAAGAGGTCGGAAAGCCTGCAGGGGACAACTACTACATAACCCACTTCAACCCTTACGACCCCTTGTCAACGGAGTTTGCCGAAATGTACAAGAGCGAGTACAACGAGGAGCCTTCTTCTTTCGCTGCCCTCGGGTACGATGCCTTCTTGGTGGTCGCTGACGTCGTGAAGCGGGCGAGGGCTACGCTTACGGCCGAGGACATAAAGACGGCTGCGGCCAGCATAGACGTGAAGGGCGTAACCGGTAACATAGAGCTATCCAACGAGACGAGGGACCCCGATACCAAGAGCGTGGTCATGATGCGCTTCTCGGACATAGGGTTCCAGTTTATAAGAAGGCTGGCGATATCTCCCACGATATGAGGTACCTTCTGAAGAGGGGGCTCCTGTACGGGGAGACCCCCGCGGATATACTTATAGAGGATGGGCGTATAGTGAAGATCGGTGATGTTTCCGAAGGGGCCGACGAGGTTATAGATCTGAATGAAAGGTACGTCCTGCCCGCCCTCGTTGATCCGCACGTCCACGCCCGTGAGCCGGGTCAGGAGTACAAGGAGGACCTGACGAGCGTGTCGCAGGCAGCGGCCACCGGAGGATACGCCCACATAGCCGTTATGCCCAACACCGATCCACCCGTAGATACGCCGGAGGTCCTGAGATCCCTGAGGTCCAGAGCGGATGGACTCCCCGTTTACGTTCACTTCGTGGGGGCCATAACGAAAGGACGAAAAGGTCAGGAGATAGTGGAGATGGGCCTTATGAAGGACGAGGGCGCCGTGGCGTTTTCCGACGATGGGAATTGGGTGTCCGACCCCGCAGTCATGTTCAACGCCCTCGTATACGCTTCCCATCTGAAGGCCCCTATAATCACGCACGCCGAGGTGCCGGAACTCGCCAGAGGGTTCGCCCATTACGACCCCGTTAACCTCAAGTACGGCATGAGGTTCCGCCCGGCTCTGGCCGAGGAACTGGCCGTTTACAGGGACGCCCGCATGGCCGAGATAACCGGCGCCCATCTGCACGTGGCCCACGTATCGGCCAAGGAAACCGTAAGTCTCATAAGGGAGTTTAAGGGGCGTGGGGTAAAGATCACAGCCGAGGTTACGCCCCACCATCTCGTATTTTCAACCGATAAGGTACCTTTCTACGACCCCACCTTCAGGGTGAACCCCCCTATAAGGTCGGAGGAGGATCGCCTCGCCCTCCTTTCGGCTTTAAAGGAAGGGGTGATAGACTTCGTCGCCACCGATCACGCACCCCACGCCTATTACGAGAAGGAGGCACCGTTGACGGATGCCCTGCCTGGGATAGAGGGTCTGGAGACGGCCTTTTCAGCCCTGTACACCCATACCGTTCTGACAGGGGATCTCTCTTTGAAGGACCTCGTAAACGTTATGTCTAAGAAGCCGGCCAGATTTCTGGGTGTGGACGTGAGCATAGCAGAGGGCAAGGAGGCCAACCTGTTCGTCTTTGATCAGGATGCGGACTGGAAGGTTTCGGAGGAGGATATAAGGTCAAAGAGCAGGAACAACCCCTTTCTGGGAGGCACCCTCAGGGGCAGGGTAATCGTGACCTTTGCGAAGGGTAACCTGGTTTACAGGAGGTAGAATATGATCGGACTTTTCCTGGCAGCCTCAAATCTTCCCCCGTGGATGACCGGTCCCAACGTCCTATACGTTGGGCTTTACGGCTACGGGGCTGTGGATTACGAGGAACGCATCATAAACGTGTACAGTTTCAGGTCAACGTACACGGCAAAGGGACTCTCGTCCTCCTCCTCCCACTTTGGGGGAGGGGCGTTTGTGCGCTGGAACACCTGGGGCCTTACCGTTGACTTTCAGGAGGGATACTTCTACAAGTGGAAACCCTCCTTCGCCGATACGACCTACACGGACACTTCCTTCTTCCAGAACATCGCCGTAACGCTCGCCCATTACCGCAACCCGTACTCCTGGACCCACGTTGGGTTTACCGTAACGGCCCGCAGGTTCGCTTTCGGGTACGGGATACCCTTCCCCGACACCTCCAGCGAAATAGTGAAGAACAGCGAGAACTGGCCTGTACCTAACTCGGACGTCCGCTATCTGTCCATGGGTGTATCCGGAAGACTGTACCTTGAGGTGGAGAACCTATACTCCGAGGGAAGGGGATTCCTCCCGTGGGTAGGTGGACACGTCGCGTGGGCCCAGGTCTCCTTCCAGTCGGACGACCCGTTGGGCAGGACCTCTGGCACTGCGAATACGATCTACTTCTCCGCCTCCCTCGGTCTGGACTTCTACATCGCTCCGTGGCTCGGCTTCTTCATAGAGGGCGGATACACCTCGTTTGAGTCCAACATGCTCCTGTCCGGCATAAACCCCGGTTATAAGGATTACTACGACCAGGTCCGGGCCGGGTACAACAACGCGTCCGTAAAGGCCGGGATAAGACTTACCTGGGCCAAGGAAAGGTATTGACGGCTCTGTTTCTGATCTCCTCCATCGCTATAGAGAGGGGGGACGTGCTGGTCGTGGGGGTCTTCGGAAGCGAGGAGTACTCCTTTGAGACCCCGGTGCTGGACGACTGTACGGCCTTCTTCCCCCTCGTAGGGAACCTTACGGTGTGTGGGATGACACCGGACTCCCTCTCCGATACCCTCTCCGTTCTCCTCAAGCCTTACTACGACCTGCCGGTTATAGTTACCTTTAAGAACATCAAACCGCTCGGTGTGATGGTCCTCGGTGAAGTTCAGAAGCCGGGGATGGTTCAGTACGTCAAGGGTATGACGGTTGCTGACGCCCTCACCCTCGCCGGAGCCATGCCGACCGCTGACATCTCAAACGTATCTTTGAACGGTAGAAAGGTAAACCTTACGAAGGAGAATCCCAGACTTAGACCGGGAGATCGTATAATCGTTCCGAAATCCTTCTGGGCTTCGGCGAGGGAGGTTCTTCCCGTCCTTATGAGCGGGTTGAGCCTTGGGATACTCGTGTACAACACCTTCCTGAAAAAATGAGGTACGTCCTGAATCCGAAGGCCGTTTTTCAAACCATGGAGGACAAGATGGTAATCTGGAATCCGGAGAACGGACACACCGTCGTCCTCAACCATACGGGCTGGTACGTCCTCTACCTCATAGACTCTGGCGTGAACACCTACGAGGGTATAGTTGAGGCCGTGGCAAAGGAGTACGACGTCCCCCGTGAGGAGATAGAGGGAGACATCGCCGAGTTTTTAAGGGAACTTGAGGAGGTAAACGTAGTATGGAAGGAAGGATCTTAGCCGCCAACTGGAAGATGAACCCTGCCACGAAGGAGGAAGCCATAAGACTGGCGGGAGAGATAGACGACCTTTTGAGCGAACTTCCCCTTGTAAGGCTTCTCTTTCCCCCTTTCGTGTACATCCCGCTCCTGAAGATAAGGAACCTAACCCTCGGTGCGCAGGACGTCTTCTACGAGGAGAAGGGTGCGTTCACGGGTGAAATATCCCCTCCCATGCTCCTGAGCGTCGGTGCGAAATGGGTTATAGTGGGACATTCCGAGAGGAGGAACGTCATAGGCGAGTCGGACGAAGTGATAAGGAGGAAGGCGGAAGCGGCCCTGAAAGCCGGTCTGAAGGTGATATACTGCGTGGGTGAGAAGCTGGAGGATAGGGAGGCGGGCAGGCACTTCGCCGTGGTGGAAAATCAGCTGTCTTACGTCCCGGTATCGGAGGACCTCGTCGTAGCCTACGAGCCGGTATGGGCTATAGGGACGGGCAGGAACGCCTCACCGGAGCAGATAGAGGAGATGCACGCCTTTATAAAGGAGAGGACCGGTCTGAAGGTGCTGTACGGCGGGAGCGTAAAGGCCCACAACGCCGGGGAGCTGGCCAGAGTGCCTAACGTGGACGGCTTCCTTGTGGGAGGGGCGAGTCTAAAACCGGAGGAGTTCAGGAAGATAGGGGAGGCCCTCGCCGGATGAAGGTTCTGGTTACGGGGGCCAGCGGTTTCATAGGCTCCCACGTGGTTGAGGAGCTGGTAAGGAAAGGGTACGGGGTCAGGGTATTCCTCAGGTACAACTCCACCGGGTACGTCGGTAACCTCTCAAAGGTCCCTCAGGAGGTCCTTGATAAGCTGGAGATGTACTGGGGGGATATACGGGACTTTACGTCCGTTGTTAGAGCAGTTGGAGGGGTTGACGCCGTCCTGCACCTCGCCGCCCAGATATCCGTACCCTACTCCTTCCAGAACCCCATAGACTTCGCCATGAACAACGTCGTTGGCACCACGAACGTCCTCAAGGCCTCTCTGGACGCCGGGATAAAAAAACTCGTTCACGTCTCCACCAGCGAGATCTTCGGCGGAAGCGACTCTCCCCTCTCCGAGACCTCACCGCGGCTTCCCAGATCTCCCTATGCCGCCAGCAAGGTGGGTGCAGACGCCATGGTGAAGAGCTTCTACTACGCCTACGGGCTGAACACACTGATAATCAGACCCTTCAACACCTACGGCCCCCGCCAGTCCCCCCGCGCCCTTATCCCGTGGATAATACTTCAGGCCCTGAAGGGCGATACGGTGAGGCTCGGAAACCTCAAGCCACGCAGAGATTTCACCTACGTGAAGGACACCGCACGGGCCCTCGTCCTCGCCCTTGAGGCGGATACTGAGGGAGGAGAGGAGATAAACTTAGGTGTAGGTGAGAGCTACTCCGTTCTGGAGATCGTTGAGACCGTGGGAAGGGTCATGGGCAAAAACCTGAGGGTAGTTCAGGACGAGAGTCTGATCAGACCCACCCGGATGGAGGTTTTCAACCTGATATCCGACAACCGCAGGGCGAAGGAGATCCTCGGATGGGAGCCGCAGGTCTCCCTTGAGGAAGGAATACGGAGGACGGTGGAGTACTTCAGGGAGAACGGGGGTGCGCACAGGGAGGGGTGGCTTTAACTCCCTCCCATCGTATAATAGCACCCTTGAGGATAGAGGTAAGGTCCTTAACCAAAGCCTTCGGCAACTTCGTAGTTCTCAGCGACCTCAACTTTGACATAGAAGACGGTGAGTTTGTGGTCATACTCGGGCCTTCGGGATGCGGTAAGACGACCCTGTTAAGGATAATAGCCGGCTTAGAGGGACCCACGTCCGGTTCTATACTGTTTGACGGTGAGGACGTCACCCACCTTCCGCCGGCGAAGAGGGACATAGGTATGGTCTTTCAGAACTACGCCCTCTACCCTCACATGACGGTTTACGAGAACCTCGCCTTCCCCCTCAGGTTGAAGAAGGTTCCGCGGGATGAGATAGACCGCCGCGTGAAGGAGATCGCAACCATCCTGAAGATAGACCGGCACCTTCACAAGAGGCCCAAGCAGCTGTCCGGTGGGCAGAGGCAGAGGGTCGCCCTCGGAAGGGCGCTCATAAAGAGGCCGAAGCTCTTCCTGTTTGACGAACCGCTCTCCAACCTTGACGCCAACCTGCGTACCGAGATGCGTGCCGAGATAGGGAGGCTCCACAGGGAGTTTAAGACCACGAGCGTATACGTCACCCACGATCAGGTTGAGGCCATGAGCCTCGCCGACCGCATTCTTATCCTCAACAGGGGGAAGATAGAGCAGTTCGCCGATCCGATCACGGTGTACAACGAGCCGGCCTCAGCCTTCGTCGCCTCCTTCGTGGGTTCCCCTCCCATGAACCTCGTAGAGGGGGAAGTTGAGGACGGTAAGTTTAGATCCCCCGGAGGATGGTGGGTGGCGGTGTCCACGGCCTACAGGGGGAAGGCCTTTTTAGGCTTCCGACCCGAGGGAGCGAAACTTCAGGACAGGGGGATAAAGGGAAAGGTCGTACACAGGGAGATATTCGGACATGAGAGTATAGTTTACGTGGACATAGGCGGGGACGTGGTCGTGAGCGTTAAACATTACGACGCCCCCCCGGCCGTGGGTGAGAACGTGGCCGTGTGGGTTAACCGGTACTACCTGTTTGACGGTGAGGGGAAGAGGCTACTTTAAAATAACTGTATGCTCTACCTTCTGTCCGCCCTTAACCTGAACTTCTACGCCTCGGAGCCTATGGCGAACCTCTTCTTCAACCACGTGGGCTTTATGGCTCCGGGTGCCTCAAGGGGGATAATCGGGGCCTACCTCAACCCCGCCGTCCTGTCCGCTACGGGGAACCGTATTGAGGCCTACTTCGGCTACTCCACGTCCGCGAGTACGCCCCCGGTGAACTTCAACCTCAACCTCCCCCTTGAGATGGACAGCCTCTCCTATAACCTGAAGGTCTCCTCTTCCGTAGTATTTTCGGATCTGGGCGGTGCGGATTACTTCGGTGCTGCCGTGAAACTGGGTCCGATAGCGGTCGGGGGGTCCCTGTTCCGTCCAGCCGTCTTCGGTGCCTCTCTAAACGGTTTCCTTCCCCTTGAGTACGAGAGCGACAGCCTCACGACCTTCGGCTACACCGTGGGGGACGCGGACGGTGACAGCGTTGACCTCAACATCACCCCTTACGGCACGTTGCGAGGATCGCTCTATCCGAAGGCTGATCTCCGCGTAGGTGAGTTCCCCGTATTCTTCGGTGCGGCCATAGGGAACAGGATAGTGGCCGCCGGTGTGGGTGTGAACGTGAGAAACATAGAGGGCAGGCTGGATTTTGATAGCAGGCTGAGCGTGGACAGCGGGACCTCCCTGAACGCCCGTGTCAGACCTGCCGATCCCTCGTGGGACGTCAGCGGCCTCAACGTCTATCTGGTCTACGGCTCCGACCCCCAACTCCTCGGTACTAAGGCTTCGGGAAGTTTCAGGGCGACCTACATCGCCCCCGTCGTGGGCGTTAACCTCAACCTATTCGTATTGGGCCTGAACCTGGCCGCGGAGATGGGCCTGTCCGGAAGTACGGGGGCCAACTTTTCCACTTCCCTCCTTTTGCCTTACGGCGCCGATGCCTCCGTTCTCTCCAGTAGCGTATCCGTGGACAGTACCACCCGTACCGTCTCCGGGGATCTAACCCTGAAGGTTGAGCGTACGGGAGATACGACGATAAGCAGGGACTTCAGCGCTACGTACAGACTTGCCCGCTATCTCGGTGTAAGGGGAGGTGTGAAGTTGCTGTTCTTCTCCCTCTCAGGAGCGCTGGAATTTCCCGTTGAGTTCGGGGACAACCTCTTCTACTACGGCAAGAACTACTTCACCCCCAACCTCGTCCTTCCGTTGGGACCGATAGAGGGGCTGATCGGGGCGGTGTTCATATGGAGGTACGCCTTCTTCGGCACGACGGCCCTGCCCTCCTCCCCCCTCTTTTACGCCGGTGGAGGGGTCTCCCTGCGTACCCGTCTGGGCGGTGAGAACGTGGGCATAGACCGGTTAGATGTCGGTTTCAGGGGTGGTTTCCTCTCCTATCTCGTGCAGGTCCTCGCCGAAGGCCTATCGGGTGGAAAGTTTGAGGAGTTCTCAACGAAACCTACCGCGGCAGCGAGCCTCGGCGTCCGCTTTTACGTGAGATGAAGCGGTTAACTGAGAACGCTGAGGTACTCGGCAGGGCGTTAAGGGAGGCAGGTCTGAAGGTAGTTTTCACGAACGGGTGTTTTGACGTTATCCACAGGGGTCACGTTGAACTTCTGGAGTTCGCCCGTTCCCTCGGGGACGTGTTGATAGTAGGCCTGAACACCGACGACTCCGTTCGCCGCCTCAAGGGGCCAGACAGACCCGTAAACACCCTCAGGGACAGGGCGGCCGTTCTCCTTGCCATAAGGTGGGTGGACTTCGTCGTCCCCTTTTCCGAAGATACGCCGGAGAGGTTGATAAGGGAGTTGAGGCCGGACGTCTTAGTTAAAGGGGGAGATTACAGACTTGAGGAGATAGTGGGAGCGGATTTCGTCCTCTCCTACGGTGGAGAGGTAAAGGTATTCCCGTACCGCGAGGGGTACTCTACGACCTCCATCCTGAAAAGGATGAGGTCTCAGTCGTAGGTAGCGGATATCTCTTCCCAGAGCCTTCCCGCCCCGAACACCACGCCCCGCATGAAGTCGTTTATTCCGAACACAAGCATGGGCCAGGCCTTGGGATCGTCCCCCTTCGGTTGTACGGCTACCACGTAATCCCCATCCCTTATAACCTCCCACGCCTCACCGTAGGGGATCTCCGCCGTGATCTCCAGATCCTCTGCCACGATGGTAAGGAGCAGGTACGGAACGTCGTCCTCCTCACCGTAAAGGACGTCAAGGGATACGGAAGGGGTGATATCCTCCGGGAGGCTCGCATCCTGATCCCCTTTGAGGTAGAGAATGAGCGTCTTCTCCTCCTTTGCGGTCTTTATCCCGTCCGCTTTGAACACCTTTGGCATAACTACGATACTAAGGCCGATAGGAGTTCCTCCGTATCCGTGTCCTCCGTCAGGATCTCCTTGAGGATGTTGTGGGTGGTACGCGGTTCCCTCTCTAAGCGGTTTATAACCTTCAGTATGCGCTCGTAAAGGGACCCATCCTGAGGCCACGACTCTGCTATGATCCTGTAGATCTGGGAGTAGCTCTCCACGACGATAGGGTTCCGGAGGATGTAGGAGTAGTCCTGAAGGGGTTCGTACTCCACGAGGTAGTACAGGTTGCGCCCCTTCCTGAGCTGGACGTCGTAAACGCCGAGCATGGAGAGGTTCTTCCCGATGATCTTTATCACGCCTATGCCATCGGCGACGCTGACGTAGAGCCTCTGTTTACCTTTGTAAACTCTCTCGTCTAAAACGAGGATTCTTGCCTTATACTCCATGGATCTCTACCTCCTTTTTTTCTTCAGTTTTTACTGCAACCGGCATAGAGTCGGTATTATACGCCAAAACCGTCTTCCCTTCCCGGTTCACTGCTATGACTCCCACGGGGTACTTCGTCATACCTACCACCCGGTTCGCAGCCTCCTGAAGGGGAAAGCCGCGCTTTACCATCTCGCACAGGGTCTTGGTCAGGAGTATCTGGATTATACCCTCCCCTATGCCCGTGGCCGAGGCTCCGCACCCGTCCTCCGCCCACGTTCCGGCTCCGGGTATCGGTGTATCCCCCACCCTTCCGGGCAGCTTAATGGAGGTGCCGCCGGTTGAGGTCCCGGCTACCACCACCTTTCCGTCTGTGGCCACCGCCCCCACGGTCCCGATGAAGAGGTGGGGGTACTTTCGTATGAGGTCAACGGTACGGGACATGAGGGAGAGTTCGTCCCCTATCTCCTCCTTCAGGAGCTTCTCCCTCACCTTCTCAAGCCTCTTTCGGGCGTAGTCGGTTACGAGGTTCCCTTCGGGAAGGTTGAAGATGCGGGCCAGCCTCTCCGCCCCTTCCCCATACATGATGTGGTGCGAAGTTCTCTCGGCTACGATCCGGGCGAGGGTTATGGGGTTCTTCACCCTCCTCACCCCTATAACCGCCCCTACGGTGCGGGGTTCGTCCTGCACTATACAGGCGTCCATCTCAAGGGAACCGTCTATACTGAGAACGCTGCCCTTACCGGCGTTGAAGTAGGGGGAGTCCTCCAGGATCTTAACGGCCTCCTCAACCGCCCCCATGGGGTCCCCCTCCTCAAGGAGGGAGTAGCCGACCTCCACAGCCTTCCGGAGGACGGGCAGGGCGTTCTTCAACCTATCCTCTCCCCACCTTCCGGCACCACCGTGAACTATGATGGCCCTCATAAAGGCTTTTCATTATAAGGGAGATAAACCGGCTATATTAGAAGTTTCCTGCAAAGGTACGACCTTATTATCCGCACTTTAAGGTATGCGGAAGATAATCCCTTTACTTTCTGCGCTTTTTCTCGCTGGATGCTGGAGGATACAGGAGTTTTCTGCGGAAATGATGGTGGTCAGGACAGCCGAGGGGAAGAGGGTCGTGGGTTTTCTACCGGCGGATATACTGAGGGAGAGAGCCTACTTCTTCGTCCTTATGGCTCCTCTCCGGCTCTACTTCGTTTCATCTACCGACACCGTACCCGTTTACGCTGACATCCACGTCCTTACCATGGACAAACAGAGGAGGATTGACAGGGCCTTTCTCGTGAGCGACCCGGTACGTGGGAACCCCGAAGAGGGACGTTTAATAATGAAGAGGCTCGGCAGAGCCGTAGGGATCGTCCATCTCTCTCTGAGCCACGTGGAACCGCACGTAAGACTGGACAGCGTAAAGTCGGACACCTTCAGGGGAAAACATCACGTCTACGTCTTCACCACGGCATTCCCCGCCGCCCG
This sequence comes from Caldifarciminota bacterium, assembly GCA_015490465.1. Lineage (GTDB taxonomy): Bacteria > Hydrothermota > Hydrothermia > LBFQ01 > LBFQ01 > JAADCS01. The sequence continues at coordinate 743 of WFXS01000119.1, read as the reverse complement.
CAACTATCCTTACCTGATAGCCGTAAAGGGAGGAGATACCCTCAGGCTCGTACCCGTTGAGAGGGCAAAATTTCTGACCCGGTACCACGGACGGCAGTACCACATGTATCAGGAGTGGTACGACATCTGGACCTTCGTCGCGAGGGCGGACACTCCCCTCACCCTCTCCGGTTATGCACTACTGTTCAGGGGAGAGCTGTTCGGGGTGGGGGATACGACGGTCCCCTTACGTCGGTTTTAAAATCGTTTCCGTGTGGAGAATACTCTTTTTAACTCCTATCCTGATAGCAACGGGATGCAAGGGGGAGGAGAAGGAGAAGGCGGCCCAAGTGGAGCCGGGAGCCGACTCCGTGAAGGTGATCACCACCAAGAAGGGGCATAAGCTGTGGGTGATGAAGGCCGTAAAGGTAAAGGAGAGGGGGGATACCCTGATAGGGTTCGGTGTGAGTGTGAGGTTCTACAGGGGCGGGAAGGTATCGTCCGTCCTTACGGCGGACTCAGGTAAGTACGATCAGGTCTCCGGGAACATGGTAGCCCTCGGAAAGGTTCACCTCGTATCATCGGACAGTGTGGAGATGTGGAGCAGGAGTCTGAAATGGGACGAGAAGAGGCAGATAATATGGACGGAGGATTCGGTTAAGATATACGACAAAAAACGGGACCGTACGCTCTACGCCAGAGGTATGGAGACGGACGCCTCAGTCTCTTACATAAAGTTCCTGTCGCCCGTGAGGGGGGAGGGG
>WFXS01000118.1 GCA_015490465.1 Caldifarciminota bacterium | reverse complement strand
TTCCTTATCCGTGTGAAAAATACACTTCTGCAGTTCATCCTTTAACTCCTCAGCCCTATTTTGCCCACCGCTCAACCCCGGCCTATACCTCAAAGCCTGAATATCCCCCTCATCCGCCCACATAAACCCGATCGCATCCCTCAAACACCCCTCAACCGAACATATAGAAGACTCAAGTCCCAATCGTTTGGCCGCCAACCATTGACTTAACTTGGTTTCAACGTTATGCTGATGCCACCTTTCCTTATAAAGTTCCCACATCACCCGAAATTATAACCCATGAAAGGTTTGCACCCATAGTTCGGCCGTAAGTCTCAAAATTATCCCTATTTACCACACCCCACCACCGGAAAACACCTTCCCGATACCCCCCCAACACCGTATGCGATAAGAGAGGTTACCACACGCCAGAGATTTACCCGGATGCACCCTTAAAATTCCTGCCTATGGCCAACAAAGTTTTTTATGAAGTTAAACTTTCACCGGAAGAAGAGAAGATCATCCGCGCCCACCTTGAGAGAGCCGTACTGTTTACAACGCTTGATAAGGCCGTAAACTGGGCCGTGAACTGGGGGCGGAAACACTCCTTCTGGCCGGCCACCTTCGGGCTGGCCTGCTGTGCTATTGAGATGATGGCCGTTGCCCAGCCGAGGTTTGACATATCCCGGCTCGGGTACGAGGTCTTCCGCGCTTCTCCGCGACAGGCCGACCTCATGATAGTCGCTGGCACCGTAACCATGAAGATGGCCCCCGTCCTCAGGCAGATATACGACCAGATGAGCGAACCCAAGTGGGTCATATCCATGGGGACCTGCGCCAATACGGGCGGTAAGTACCACAACTACGCCGTCCTTCAGGGGGTGGACCAGATAGTACCCGTTGACATATACGTCCCCGGATGCCCTCCCAGACCGGAGAGCCTGATATACGGAATCCTTGAGCTTGCCAAAAAGGTGGAGAAGGAGACCGGGAGGCACTTCAATCTCGGGCCTTACAGGTGAAAATGGAGTTCAGTAAGGAGGCGAGGCTCCCCACGGAGTTCGGGGAGTTTCGTATATTCGTAGTCAGGGAGAGAGATAAAGAACACGTCGTCCTTTTAAAGGCCCCCCTCACGGAACCCGTACTCCTGCGTATCCACTCCGAATGTTTCACGGGGGACGTCCTCGGATCCTTAAGGTGTGACTGCGGTGAGCAGCTCAATTACGCCCTCTACAGGATAGCCCGCGAGGGGGGTGTACTTATATACCTCCGTCAGGAGGGGCGGGGGATAGGCCTTTTCAACAAGATAAACGCCTACGCCCTTCAGGATGAAGGGTACGATACCGTACAGGCCAACCACCAGCTGGGGTTTGAGGCGGATATGCGGCGGTACGAGGTGGCCGGGAAGATCCTCAAGCATCTCGGAATAAGCAGGGTACGACTCATGACCAACAACCCGGGCAAGATCTGGGACCTCCGAAACTACGGGATAGAGGTGGTGGAGAGGGTACCCATAGAGATAGAACCCAACGAACACAACGCCGAATATCTCCGTACGAAAAAGCTCAAGTTAGGCCATCTCCTCCTGAAGGTGTAATGGTAGTACTCCAGCCCGTCTTCTCCGTATGGATCGGGAAGAACGCGGTTGATTTCGCCTACTTCAGAGACACCGTAATATACGCACGGGCTGACGGTACCGTTATAGTGTCTTACAGAGAGGGGGAAGGATGGGGAGCAGATACGCTCGTCACGACGCATCCGGGCATACGGGCAATATGCGTTAACTATCCTATACTTTACCTCGCCTACTTCCGTAAGGTACTGGTCTACAGAGCAGATACCCTGAAAGATAAGATGAAGTTCCCCTTCGTCGTATCCGGTCTCGCGTGCCGCGGGGACACCCTGTTCCTGCACGACTCCCACCACGTATATCTGAAGCTCCCCGATACCGCCCCCATCATCCTGTACACGTCGGACGACGTACTTAAGAGCATGTTTTTCAGGGGGGATACCCTCTTCGTCCTCCAGAGGAACTACCTGCTCAGGCTCGCCGGAGAGAACGATACGGTGGTCGTATTTGAAGGTCTGGCGGATATTTCCGCCGTTTATCCCGTCGGTAAGGCCTTCGCAGCCCTCTTCGGGAGCGGAGATCTGGTACTTTACTTTCCGCCGAAGGGAAAGAGGAAGAAGCCGGAGAGCAAACTGCTCCTTGAGGGAATACACAGGTTCAGGGTTTACGGGGATACCCTCGTCTCCCTGAAGGGGGATACGCTCTCAGCCTACCTCATAAAGTTCCGGAAGAGGTGGAAGGGAAGGGGAAGGAGATGGAAGCGTTGAGGTTATCTGAGAGATTTTACAGCATTCAGGGGGAAGGCCCCTTTTCGGGTGTACCCGCCCTCTTCCTCAGGGTCCTGGGGTGCAACCTCAGGTGCGTATGGTGCGACTCCCCCTACACGTGGGACAGGTGGGGAATAAGTCGGTACGGAGATGGTAAGGTGGACGAGGGCTTTCCCTACACCTTTGAGGAGTTCTCCGAAGACGCCTCGCGGTACTCCCTACTCGTCCTTACAGGGGGTGAACCCCTCCTCTACTCCGACATCTGGGAGTCCTGGGTAAGAAGGATAGAGGTAAACCCGCTCCTCCAGTTTGAGACCAACGGGACCTTTCCCCCCATTCTGATGGACGACGACAGGGTTCACTTTGTGGTATCTCCCAAGTTCCCGGACAGCGGGAATCCGGATGCCATAGATCCGGACGTTCTGAGGCGTTACGTACCTCTCGTTGAGAAGGGCAGAGCCTTCTTTAAGTTCGTAATAACGGACGTGGAAAGGGACGAGGGGAATATAAGGGACCTGCTCCACCGGTTAGGTCTTCCGGAAAGGACGTGGCCCTTTTCCGTCTTCGTGATGCCCGAAGGCGTTGACCCTGCGCTGCCCATAGCCCCGGAGGTGGCCGAAATGGCCCTTCGGAACGGCTGGAGGTACTCCGACCGCCTCCACATAAGGCTATGGGGTAACGTCCGGGGGAAGTGAACCTTACCCTTCAGAAGGGACAGAGCAGGGGTATAACGGCCTTTCTCTTCCACTTCTTCGCCACGTCGCACGGCGTTTTCCCCTCTACGTTCCGTACGTTCAACTTCGCTCCCTTCTTGATCATGTACTTAACCATCTCAACGTTGCCGTGTCTCGCTACCCAGAATAGGGGGGTCTCCCCATCGTTATTCCTTACGTTGACGTCCGCACCGCTGTCAAGGAGATACCGAACCATTTCCCACTTCCCTTCCATGGCGGCAACATGCAAAGGGGTAAAACCCTGTCCGTCCCTTGCGTTAACGTCTGCCCCCATCTTGACGAGATAAGCCACAACGTCCTCGTGATCTTCGGAGACCGATAGATGTAATGGAGTATAGCCGTACCTGTCCTTTGCGTTAACGTCCGCACCTTTCCTGATCAGGTACTTCACGACCTTTAGATGTCCCTTCTGGGCTGCCTTGTGTAGTGGAGTGGAACCGTCTCCGTTCCTTGCGTTTACGTTTGCCCCTTCCTTGATCAGCCGTTTGACCTCCCGGAGGTCACCCTTCTCTGCCGCCCTGTGGAGCGGGTTTTCAAGGGTATCCTCATCCTCATTCCCCAATACTACCGTGATTCCCCCTTCGCCTTCCGGCGTATTGACCAGATCAATTCTGGCAAACGTTGAGGACCCACCCTTTTCCTCAAGGTACTTTACGACTTCCACGTGATTCTGCAGGTTGGCCATGTCCGCAGGTGTACGCCCGGTAATGTCCCGCGCGTTTACGTCCACACCCTTCCCTATTAGATATTTCACCTGTTTAAGGTTCCCTCCGAAAGCGGCAAAGTGTAACAGGTTCTTACCGTCCTTGAACTTCACGTTCCACTTCCCCCTCTTTATCAGGATGCCAACGAGGTACCTGACGACGGGCGGATGTCTTCCCTTCTCAAAGAGGTTAAGGATGGTTTCAAAGTTATTTTGGGGTCTGTACGCCTCTCCGGCCGCCCAGTGTAGGGGGGTGTGACCTGATCTGTCCTCGGCCAGTATATCTGCTCCCTTTTTAACGAGGTACTTCACCTGCTTCAGGTCTCCACCGAATGCGGCGAAGTGCAGGAGGGTCGTCCCGTCCTTAAAGCGAACGTTCCAGTTTCCCCTCCTTACGTTTTCCGAGACGAGGTACCTGACCACTTCGGTATGCCCGGAGAGGACGGCGTAATGCAGGGGGGTGTATCCGCTCGTATCCGTAGCGTTTATATCCGCTCCCTTCCTCACGAGGTACCTTACGATGTCCGTGTGTCCCTTCATGGCGGCGACGTGCAGGGGGGTTAAGCCTTCCTGGGTCCTCACGTTCACCCCGATACCCTTCTTCCTTAAAAGACGCCTCACCTGAGATAGATCCCCACCGTAGGCGGCGAAGTGCAGGAGGGTGAGACCGCCCGTAAACCGCTTTTTGTACGTACCCTTTCTCATGTACTCGCCAACGAGGTATCTGACCGTTTCCGTATTTTCTTTCCCCTTGAAAACTTCGGCCACGCTCAAGGCAGCGTAGTGCAGGGGGGTAAGGCCGTTAACATCCTCCACGTCCAATCTGGCACCCTTTTTGACGAGGTACCGGATCACATCCGTATTACCCATAACGGCCGCAATATGCAGGGGAGTGGTCCCGTCCTTAGCCTCGTGGTTGACCTTCGCCCCTTTGCTGACGAGTAGGCGTACGATGGAGAGATTTCCTGAGGCGGCAGCAACGTGTAGGGGTGTCTTTCCCGCCTCGTTCTCGGCGTTTACGTCTGCCCCTTTAAGCACGAGGTGCCTTGCGACGTCAGAATGTCTCCCAACTATAGCCCACATCAGGGGAGTGTTTCCCATAGCATCTTTAACGTCCACGTTAGCCCCTCTCCTCAGCAGGTATTTTACCACGCGTGCATGTCCCCTGAGGGCGGCGACGTGTAGAGGGGTTGAACCGGACTGATCTGCGGAGTTTACGTTTATCCCTTTTCTGACGAGGGTTTTTACGTGGCCGTAGTTTCCAGTAAAGGCGGCGAAATGAAGCAGGGTCTTCCCGTCGCTGAACTTTACCCCGTACTTACCGCCCTCTATGTATTTACCCGTCAGGTAATCCACGATCTTCACGTAATCCGCCCTGTCGCCCTTAAAGAGGTTCGGCGTCAGATCCGGGTTAATGTGCAGCAGGGCTATACCCATACCGTAGGCTATCTCTATCAACTCCCTTCCGTTGCACTTCGTCCTGAAGTCCTTTCCCTTCTCCTCTATCTCCTGGACCAACCTCTCGTAGTCACCCTTTTCCACGACCTTGCAGAGACTCAAGGATACGATTATGCCGAGCATAGGTGTTATTTTAACACGGCCACATCTGTATTGCAACCGGGTTCCCCCGTACAATTGCCGCATGGGTGGACTTGACCTACTGTTTTTACTAATCTTCCTCATGTCCCTGCAGCCGGTTATACAGAGGAAGATGCTCCAGAACGCGAGGTACTCCAAGATCCGCGAGATAGAGAAGAAGCGTGGTAGCCGGGTCATAACCCTCATACATAGGCAGGAGACGGTCGGTTTCTTCGGTGTACCCATCTCCCGGTTCATAGACATAGAGGACTCCGAGGCCATAATCCGGGCGATCCATATGACCGACGACAACGTTCCCATAGACCTGATAATCCACACCCCCGGAGGTCTCGTTCTGGCTGCCGGGCAGATAGCCCGCGCCATAAAGCGCCACAAGGCTAAAACCACCGTTATAGTTCCCCACTACGCCATGTCCGGAGGTACCCTCATAGCCCTCGCGGCCGACGAGATAATAATGAACCCGGACGCCGTCCTTGGCCCCGTTGACCCCCAGCTCGGCATGGGAGGTTCCGTTGTACCGGCCGCGTCCGTCGTGAAGGTACTGGAGGAAAAGCCCGTGGACAAGATAGACGACCAGACCCTTATCCTCGCGGACGTATCCCGCAAGGCCCTCGCCCAGATGGAAGAGTTCGTATTCTCCCTTCTGGAGGATAAACTTCCGGAGGATAGGGCCCGTGAGGTGGCCCGAGACCTGACGAGCGGTAAATGGACCCACGACTACCCCCTCACCGTGGAGACGGTGCGCTCTATGGGCCTGAACGTCAATACGGACGTACCCAGAGAGGTTTACGAACTGATGGAACTGTACAGGGCGGAGGTCGGGAGCTTTAGACGGCCGTCCGTGGAGTACATACCCACGTACCACGGCCTCCAGAACCATAACGGAGAGGAAAACTGAGGGCGACCTTCCCGTAAAATAACCTTCTCTATATGCGGCGTATATTCGGCCTGCTGCTTCTCGTTTTAACTTCCTGCAGTCGTGGGGATACGTCCTACCAGTTCTGGCACGCCATGGGGGGGCCTCTGGGGGACGCCCTGACCCAGATAGTGGCCAGGACCCACCTCAAAGAGGTCAGTTTCGGGAGTTATAACACGCTCGCCCAGAGGCTGGTCTCCGCCGCCATGTCTAAAAAGCTCCCCCTTATCTCTCAGGCCTTCCCCTCCTGGTCCCTTGAGTTTTACGAGAAGGGGTTAATACTTGATGCGAGGGAGGTAGTACCCGACTCCCTCTTGCGGAAAATACATCCGAGGCTCCTTACGGAGGTTGAGGTGTCCGGAGGGTACATAGCCGTTCCCTTCAACAAGAGCGTACCCGTCCTGTTCTACAACGCCGACCTCATGGACTCCCTCGGCCTGACCCCTCCCGAAACGTGGGACGAACTCAGGAAGGTGTGTAATGAGGCGAAAAGCAAGGGAGTCTGGGGGTTCGCCTTCACCATAGACCCCTGGATCTTCTACACCATATTCAAACAGAAGGGCGGTAAAGGCCTTAACTTCAACTCCCGCGAGGGGGTTGAGACCCTGAGGTTCCTCAGGGATATCGTACTTAAGGATTCGTGCGCCTATCTCGGCTCCGGTTACTCCCATCAGGACGACTTCGCCTCCCGGAGGGTACTCATGATATGGGCAACTTCCGTCTCCTACGTCTTCATGAGGCCGAAGGTGAAGTTCAGGATGGAGGCCGCACCCATCCCCGTGGACAGGTACGACTCCGTCGTGATCTCCGGCACCAACCTCAGCATATTCGTTGGGCATAGGCCGGAGGAGTACGGGGAGGTCGTAAGGTTTCTGGCCCTCTTCCTGTCGGACAGCGTCCAGAGGTTCTGGACGACCCATACCGGATACGCCCCCATAACCGACCTTGATCTGGCCGAGGAGGACCTGAAGCCGGTATTTCACCAGATAGAGCGGGCAACGTACGAGCCGAGATCCCCCCTATGGATGAGGGCGAGGAGGTACTTCGCCACGGAGGTAATGGAGCCTGTCCTTAAGGGATTCATGGAGCCGGAGGACGCTTTGAGGCGGTACGAGAAACTTCTGAACACTCTCAACTGGTAGACCTAAAACACATGGGCTTCCTGCTGTAGAATAACCATTCATGGTTGACTTCTCCCTGAGCGAGGATCACAGGGCTTTAAGGGACGTGGTAAGAGACTTCGTAAAGCGCCACGTCGCCCCCATAGCCTCCGAAATTGACGAGAAGGAAGAGTTCCCGTACGAGACCGTACGCCAGATGGGCGAGATGGGTCTCCTCGGTGTGAAGGTGTCGGAGGAGTGGGGAGGGGCCGGAATGGACACCCTCGCTTACATTCTCGTGATAGAGGAACTGGCAAAGGAGTGCGCCTCCCACGCCGTCATAGCCTCCGTAAACAACTCCCTCTACGCCTACGGTGTTGAGAAGTTCGGGACCCCGGAGCAGAAGGAGAAGTTCCTGAAGCCTCTGGTCTCACCCGAAACGGCGGGAAAGAGGGAAGGGGAATCCGTAATGATAGGGGCCTACGCCCTGACGGAGCCGCATACGGGGTCCGACGCCGCCGCCCTCAAGACGAGGGCCGAGAAAAAAGGGGACAGGTGGATAATCAACGGCCACAAGGTATGGATAACCAACGCTCCCGTAGCCCGGTACGCCATACTCTTCGCTCAGAGCAACCCGGAGCTGCGCCACAAAGGGGTGGTGGCCTTCCTGATAGACATGGAGAGGGAAGGGGTGATAAGGGGACAGAAGGAAAAGAAACTCGGAATAAGGGCGGCCTGGAGCGGTGAGATAGTCCTTGAGAACTACGAGGCGACGGAAGACGAGGTCTTCGGAGAGCCGGGACAGGGATTTAAGATAGCCATGGAGATATTAAACGACGGCCGCATCGGTATAGGGGCGCAGGCCCTCGGCATAGCCGAAGGGGCCTACGAGGAGGCCCGCCTCTTTGCAAAGGATAGGGTAGCCTTCGGAAAGCCCATATACCAGCACCAGGCCGTGGGCTTTACCCTCGCCGACATGTGGACCCGTATAGAGGCCTCCCGCCTTCTCCTGTACAAAGCGGCGTGGCTGAAGGATACCGGTCAGGAGTACTACTGGGCCTCGTCCATGGCCAAAATGTACGCCAGCGAAACCGCCATGTGGGTGACCACAAAGGCCATTCAGGTGATGGGGAGTACGGGGTACTCCCGTGAGACCAAGGTTCAGAGGCTGTTCAGAGATGCAAAGGTGACGGAGATTTACGAGGGTACGAACGAGATACAGAGGTTGATTCTCAGCAGAAGATTAATGAAGGAGGTGCTGTGATGGACAAGGTAAGGCTTACGCTCTACGGGCTTATGGCAATCGCTCTGACGGTTCCGTTCTTCTTTAAGCCCAGAATAACCCTTGAACCTTCTCCGGAGGTTAAGGACGCGTACAACTTCGTTGAGAACCTCCCCGACAACTGCCGGGTCCTCTTCTCCATAGACTACGGTCCCTCCTCCCAGCCGGAGACCCACCCAATGGTCGTGGCCATGGCCCGACATCTCTTCAAGAAGAACTGCAAGATCGCCGTAATGACCCTGTGGAGGTTTGAGGGGATAATGATGGGGAACGAGGCCATGAACTACGTTACCCGGAAGGTGGGGGCGGAGTACGGCAAGGACTGGGTGATGCTCGGCTTCCGTCCGGGTATAACGGCCGTCCTTACGAACATAGGTACGGACTTCAAGAGCGTCTTTGATACGGACGTTAAGGGTACCCCTACGGATCAGATACCCTGGCTGAAGGACGTAAAGACGATAAAGGACTTTGACCTCGTTGTGGACTTCGCCGCAGGGTCCACCGGGGAGTCGTGGGTCATGATAACCGGAGCGAGGTACGGTGTCCCCATCATCCTCGGATCAACGGCCGTAATAGCCCCGTCCCTATATCCGTTCTACCAGGCAGAGCAGATAGAGGGGATACTCGGAGGCCTTAAGGGGGCGGCGGATTACGAGTACCTCGTCGGGCACCCCGACATGGCAACGACGGGTATGCTCGCCCAGACCGGTGGTCATCTGGTTATACTCATATTCATCCTGATCGGTAATATTCTATACTTCTTCGGCAAGAGGGAGAGGAGGCGCCTTTAACAGCCGAGGACCTCGTCTATACGGGTGGGCAGGTCCGGCCACATACGTTTTAGCATGCACAGGTTATAAAGGGCGTGGCCCTTCGTCGTGTTGTTGAATACGAGCCAGAGTTCGTTAATTCTGTTCTTCTCCCTCTTTATGGCGTTCAGCCAGAGGGCAAGTTCCTCGTAGGAGTACCGGTAGTCGTGTCTCTCCCTCTGATCCTTCCCGTGCCACCACTTCTCCCTGTTCCTCCCGTGAAAACGGACGTAGGCGAATCCTCCCATAACGTACAGGGCGGGACGGGGGAGACCCCGGAGGGGAGGGTAATCCGTACTCACCCGAAAGAGGCCGATATCCTCAAGCCATCCGTTTACCTCCTCCCGATCCCACGACCAGTGACGAAACTCAACGGCAAGCCTCCTTCCCTCAAACGTGCGGGCGAGACCCTCAAGGTAGGTTCTGTTCTCCGGTGTATCGTGGAAGCGGTACGGGAACTGTGCCAGAAATACCCCCAACTTTCCGGCCTCCTCCATAGGCTCAAGGACGGCGAAGAAGGCCCCGTAGTCCTCCGGTGTGGCCGAGAGGTCGTGGGTCATACTCTGATGGAGTTTTACGGAGAACTTCAGGTCTCCAGACTTCCGTACTATTCCCTCTATGGCCTTACGTCCGGGGATAACGTAGAAGGTCATGTTCAGCTCAACGGCGTTAAAAAAACGGGAATAAATTTCCAGATACTCCGAAGGTTTTGTACCTTCAGGATACAGAATGCCGACCCAGTCCTCGTTGGAGTATCCCCCGGTACCGGCGAACACCTCCATTTACAGCTTCATCGTCTTCATGTTGAGGGTCAGGACCGGCACGTGGCTACGGCTTATTACCCCTTCGGCAACACTACCGAAGATAACCTTCTCTATTCCGCTCCTCCCGTGGCTCGTCTGAACTATCAGGTCGTAGTGGTTCCTCTCGGCGTAGTCCACTATGGTCTGGGGTACGTCCAACGCCCTGTTGTAGACTACGTCCACGACCACCTCCGCGCCGGGGTACTTCGGCATATCCTCCATGATCTTTGAGCGGAGTTCCTCTTCCTCCTCCTTCTCCATGAAGAAGTCAACCACGACGGCGTGGTAGAGGGTTATCTTACCGAGATTCTCTATTTTCGGCAGGTACTTCAGGACAAATTCCGTTGCGGGCGAGAGGTCAACCGGTACGAGGATCTTCTCAAGCTTTACGTGGGGAAAGCGTACGGTCAGTACCGGTATGGGGGACGACCTCAAGAGATCCTTGGCGAAGGAACCCACTATGAACCCCTTTATACCGGACAGACCGCGGGTGCCAACGGCTATGCAGTCAGCCTTGTACCGTACGGCCTCCCTTATGGTATCGTCCACGGGTGTGCCTATAACCAGTTTAGGGGTCAGGTTCAGACCCTTGGCCTTCCACTCCTCCGCCCACTTCTTAAGGGTCAACTCCGCCCGCTCCCTGGCCCCCTCCCAGGTTGATACGATGTTGGGGGTCTGGGGAACGAAGGGGCCGTACATTTCAGGTATATCGGGGAACACATGGAGTAGGAGTACTTCGGTCTCGTCCTTCCGGGAAACCGCCTTCAGAAAACTCCCCACGTACTTGCTGTTCTCCGAAAAATCCGTCGCCCATACTATCTTACGGGCCATCTTTAACCTCCTATTTTGCTTTCAAGGTCCCTGACTATACCCTCAAGCGAGGTCATCATATCCCTGAGAACCTGCAGGGTGTTTATAAGGGTCTCTCTGCGCGTCTTCTCGGCCTCCTCCTTTATCCTGTCGGCTGCTGCCTTGGCTATCCTCAGAACCTCCGTGGGGGTCGTGGCTCTGCTCTCCTCAAGTTTGCGCTTCAGCTCTTCGTTCTCCCGACGCAGCTCCTCTATGGCCTTCTTCAGGCTCTCTATCTCGGCCGGATCTGCAGACGGTACTGAAGTCTGAGCCTTGAGGCGGGCGTTCTCCTCCTCCAGGGCCCTGACCTTCTGACTGAGGGCAGCGAACTCCTCCTTGAGTACGTTGTACTCCCTTGAAAGGCTCTCAAACGCGACCTTGTACTCGTCACTCCCCGATGACTTCTCCTCACACTCTCTCAACTTCCTCTCCAGGATTTCGTTCTGCTGCTTCAGAAGTTCCACCTCGTCGTTCTTCTGTTCCAGCTGTTCCTTGAGTTCGTCCAGATCCAGAAGCTGGAGTTTGGTCTGGGCGAGCTCGTTCTCCAGCTCGGCTATCTGCCTGCGTAACCTCTCCATCTCTCGGGCGACGAGTTCCTTAAACTCTTCAACCTCATTCTTGTTGTACCCTCCGAAGAGGGATCCCTTGAACTGATAGTTCCTGATCTCGTTAGGCGTTAAACCCGTCTTCTTTGCCTGTCCTCTGGGTTTAAGCTTTGCCATATTTACCTCCTGTTTTTCTCTCTATTACCGCCTTTCTCTCTTTACCCACACTCACAAAACGAACGGGTACCCCTGTCCTCTGCTCAACCTCCTCTATGAGGGATTCCCCGGAAGGAAAGTCCTCGTACACGGGTTTCAGGTCGTACCAGTCGGCGGAGTACGCCGGTGGATACCCTGCTCGCTTCCCCCTTATCTCGTACTCAACGGCGGCCCTGTAGATCCCCAGTTCGTCCAGAACGTCCATCTTGGTTATGAAGAGGTCGGTTACCCCGTTGATCATGCTGGCATAAACGACGAGGGGTATGTCAAGCCATCCGCACCTCCTGGGTCTTCCCGTGGTTGCCCCGTACTCCCCTCCTATGTCCCTCAACCTCTTCCCCACCTCCCCGTTATCCTCCGTAGGAAATGGGCCCTCGCCCACACGCGTCGTGTAGGCCTTGAAAACACCCACGACCCTATCAATCTTCCACGGGGATATACCCGCCCCTATCGTCGCCCCTCCGCTTATGGGATGGGAAGAGGTCACGTAAGGGTAGGTGCCGAAGTTGATGTCAAGGTAGGTCCCCTGCGCACCTTCAAGCAGGATGCGGGCCCCCTTCCTCTCCATATCTTCAAGGAGGATCACCGTGTCCACCACGTAGGGTGCTATCCTTTCACCGAACTCTAAGAGGAAACCGTAAAGTTCCTCAAAGGAGGGCATGCTGCCACCGTATGCCTCCACGATCTTGCGGTTGAAGTCGTAAGGTCGCCTCATATACTCCTTCAGGTACACGGGGCGCAGAGTATCTCCGATCCTTATACCCAGACGGCCGTACCTATCCCGGTTCGTGGGGCCTATACCCCTTCTGGTAGTGCCTATGGGCTTATCGGACGCCGTCTCAAACAGAGCATCCTCCTGTTTGTGGTAGGGCATCACCACGTGCGTTCGGGGATCAACGAACAGCCTCCCCCTGAGGCTACCGACCATCTTCTCAAGTTCCCTCAACTCCTTCAGAAAGGCGTCCGGGTCTATGACCACCCCCGGACCTATTACTCCCACCACGTCCTCCCGGAGCATGCCTGAGGGGATCAGGTGGAATGCGAAGAATTTATCCCCCACGTACACCGAATGCCCGGCGTTTGCTCCACCCTGAAATCGTACGACCACGTCGTAGTCTTCGGCCAGATAGTCTATAACCTTACCTTTGCCTTCATCCCCCCACTGGAGACCCACGATAGCAGTGTACGGCATTTCACGGGAATTTTAAGGGTGTAAACCCCCACCCCGTGGTGAAGTGTCAGAAGTGCGGGGGGTATTCCATTCTCACATTAACGTCCCTGTTTCTGAGCATAATGCCCATCCTAATTGGGCGCTGGAATAAGAGCCTGACCGTTAGACGGCCTGAAACGGTGTAAGTTATCTGACCACCACCTTAAACACTCTATCCTTGACCTTAACGAAATACACACCGGCAGGCAGAGATATCATGCCCTTGCCTCTGAACACCAGTCTACCGCTGACGGAATAAACCTCACCCGCATCCCGGAGCATAACCCCATCCCTGAGGACAGCGTACGCAGGAGTGGATCCACCATCCTCACGCTCACGAACCTCCTCCCATATCCCATCGTTCCGGGCGTACCACACGTCCCAACCCCCCGTGGCGGAGCTGTCGTTCCCCCAGACTACGTGCAAATACCCGGAGTAGTTTTCCCACTCAGCATCGTTGTAATGGTGGGCAGCCTCAAATGTCCATAACTTATAAGTGTGGGAGCTGATGCTGTATGGAAAAGACCATGAGGGAGCGGAGTAAGACCTCGTCGTACTCATCCTGGTGGAGCATACCCCAAAGTAGAGATCACACTCCTGCCATATAGCCCATATCCTGCCCCAGAGGGATGAAGCTATTGTAGGTGTATATTGCTCGTATCCCCCTGACCTTGATATGCCCACATCCACCCACGTGTTGCCATCGTCCGCTGTGGTGGCCACATATACCCTGCAAGTGTCGTAGATGTCGTACCGGTTGTCCGTCAGCAAATAAACAACGGCCACAGCACCATCCACAGAGGAGGTTATGCCGTTCAAACCTTTTCTCATTGTTGTATTGTAGTACCTGCAGTACCTGTAGGCCAAATCATCCGTCCTGAACTGAAATGATGTAGCAGAACTCGGTAACCGTTGCCATGATATAAGGTTTTCGTACTTCCATACACGGATGTAGATGGTATCTTTAATATCATTATAGCTCTCTGCGGCGATATAGAGAGAGTTCCCGTTGTAATACGCGTATGGAGAGAGGAGATCTTCAGAACTATAGGTTATTTCCGTATTTCTTAACCACGTAATTCCCCCATCGTTGGTCTCCATAACGAGGAGCCTCCGGGTGTTTCTAAGGCTATACATAACGAAAACACGATAACTCCCCACGGCGACGACCCACGGATGATCCTTGTTCTCATAGGCGTAGTCTTCTATAACCTCACACCGCCATGATGAATAGGCATCTGGAGGACCATCGTTGGTGCAAAATATGACGCTATCTACGTTCCCACAGTCCGCAAGGGCAGTGAGGTAGAACTTATCCGGTATAATAGGAGCCTCATCCACCACAGGGTCTACCACTCTGGTACAGTTTCCCCATGCTATGCTCCGTACGTAGTTCCACGTATAGCCGTTATCTGCACTAACCCCTATCTCAATCATCTCACCGTTCAAAATATACGCCGTCACCATGTAGAAACTACCCACGGCTATGTTGGGTTCATCGTGCCTGGCCGTATGGGAATACGCCGTTACCCTGCTCTCAAACCACACGAGCATCAGGGCGATCATCTCTCCTCCTCCTTCTTCAGATACACGTAAAGGGGCGATACTTCAAACCGGACGTAGAATACACCTACCTTCTCGTAAGCCTCTACGACTACCTCAATCATACCGTCGGGGTACCTGTGTCTGTAGAGCAGGTAGTACTCTGCCTTGTATCTCCCTTCAAAGGTGGTATCCGTGGTATCAACGTCGTACATGCCAGCAGGCCTGAGAACCACCCTCCTCCATCCATCCGTGCCTCCGGGAAAATTGTATAAAGGCCTTAACTTCCCCATACCCGTGCGGGTTATACCACGACCTCCAGCATAGCACGAGAAGTTGCACTTCACGAAGAGGACGATACTGTCAATATCCTCAAGGAAGAGCTTGCCTTTGATGAGCATGTAAGGTGTGCCTCCATGGTACTTTTTGGAACCCTTCCTGTAAACGTGGTACCACGTGTCCTGAAGGGCTATGTGGTTTCCGAGTTTGAGGTCGTACCCCTGAGGTTCCTCCGGTAAGGGTGTGGTGTCAGCCTCCTGAAAGTACTCCCATACCTCCCACCTTCCAAAGAGGGAGTCCGGTGCAGGCTCAACCGAAAGTAATATAGAAAGCAGCATAGGGTTAAATTTTAAGGTTGAATTAACATTCGTACAAGTGATTAAAATTAACCGTGCGTATAGCGAAGAAGGAGACCGCTAACGGCAGCACGTTTCACCTCCTACCTCACGAGATATATCGGGCTTAGCTCTATCTCGTATTCGTAGGTCCCGAAGGTGTCAGCAATGGGGTCAATATAAATCATAAAAGGTTTAGGTCCTCCACTCCCATAAGAGCAAGGAAGAGATCCATGCCATCCAACATCCGGCGGATTATAGACGTCGTATTTAGCCTCCACGCTGTCAAGGTTAACTACCATCTTTTTCCACGTCGTATCAAGAGAGAAAACACCTATTCGGGTACCTTTACACATCCCTTTATACACGAATATCGCTCCAGATTCATACCTTCCCTTACCTCTTATATAAAAGACTAGATACCTCCCCCAGTCAAGGAGGTCAAGGGGATAGCCCCTGAGATCAGATGCCATACCGGGCATAAGAAGTTCCGTTCTCCAGCTCTTATCTTTGTACTCCCACACCCCCCTTAAATGCAGGGCCTTGTATCCATCTACGATCCTGTATTCCACATCGGGTACGGGTATGCTATCACTAACGGGCAGGGTGTCAAAGTTCTTGACGTCCCAGCCGTGATAGTGGAACTCAACCACTCCCCACGACTTTATACCCTTTCCACTAATTAGCGCCATCATGAGATAGTGCCTCAACGATCCAGTTATAACCTGTTAAGGAGCGAACGAAATCTTTATCGTTGTAGAAGCGCTGAAGGATGCGTATCAAGTCCTCCTCAAGTTCATCAAGGGAGTTGTAGACCTTGTT
>WFXS01000117.1 GCA_015490465.1 Caldifarciminota bacterium | reverse complement strand
CGGCTGCTTCCCCCCCTCAATATCTATAACGGCGAGCCGGCAGTGGCCAAACACCACGTTCCCATCCCTCCACACCCCAGAACCGTCCGGCCCTCTGTGGGATATAACCCCTATCGGAACGGTCTCATCTTCTCCTCCTATCTCCCCGAATATTCCGCACATCCTATCCCCTTATGGTCGCTATTATACCCATGAGGGTGGACGCCAGAGTCCAGAAGAAGATGCTGATACCCGGCGAGGCTCCGCCGATGAAGAAGGCGTCTCCCATAAGGAAGGAAACGATGACTACTGAACCTATCGCCCACTTCTTCGCTATCTCGCTCCCCCACAGGAGGAAGAGGTTATATATCACGATGAAAACCATGAAGACGTCAAGGAGTATGAAAACGATGTAAGGGGAGAGGCCCAAAAAGATACGGATCACGTTGGGTATGAACAGGGTGAGGACGGTGAACAGGACCGTGGAGACCACGACGATCGCGGCACGGGTGGTGTTGAGCCTGTATCCGAGAGATTGAAAGTACACTATATATCTGAAGTTGGCGATGAAGAAGAAAAAACGTGCGAGAATGTACATGGTTATACCGACCAGAGATAGCGTTAGAACTTCGTTCATATTCGTGAAGACAAAACCAATACCCTGGAATAGAAAGGCTATGGACATTATGGCGTAGAACTGTCCCCTCACGTTGTCTATACCGAGTTCTCCGAAGGCCTTATACGCCCATAGAGATGCCACGAGGAGTAGGAGGAGGGCCAAAACGTGCGGTGTTATATGCGGAATCTTAAACCATACCACGATCACCACGAGTGCAACGACTATCAGTCCTATTCTTCCTGCCTTCTGAAACATAAGTTTTTCATTATAAAGGTGATTCCACCCGATACACGGTAAGGTTTGAACGTGTGAGTGCAACGATACCCAAGTGCCACAATTTTGCGTCTGGAGTCGGCCATAAAGGAACGATCGGGGATCTCATCCTCCACACCTTCAGGGTGTTCAACGGCATAATACCTTTCCCTTGAACCGGACCCTCTTAGGCCTCCTGAAACTGCACAAACTCGGATCGCTCCTTTCCTTTGTGGACTCCGTGGAGGAGAGTCAAAACGGTATAGTTCTCAGGTGCAGGAACGAGCTTCTGGCCCGGATGCTTCAGGAGAGGTTCGCGGAGCAGATAAACGACGTCAGAGAGAGACTCGGTATAGAGGTGCAGTTCGTCTATCCGAAGGCTAAGGAGGTGGTTTTCAGGGAGAGCTTTGATAACTTCTTTTACGGTAAAGAGAACGAGTTCACCGTCGCCGCCTTAAGGAGCGTCGCGATAGGAGGGGGTTTCCTGTCCGCCGTCTTCCTCGTGGCCGAAGCCGGAATGGGTAAGACCCACCTCCTGAAGGCCACGGCCAACCTCGCCAGTTTTACGGGCAGGAAGGCGGTTTACCTGACGGCCGGCAAGATAATGGAAAAGCTCGTGGGATCGTACCGCAACGGGGGAACTCCCGACTTCTCCAGCCTTAAGGATGCCGAAGTTGTACTGATAGACGACGTCCACACCCTTAAGGGGCGCACCTTCGCCCTTGAGTTTCTGGCACGACTTATGGACCGGGCCTCCTCAACGGGCAGGGTGGTTGTGATGGCCTCCGAGATGGGACCAAAGAGCTTCAGGAAGCCGAAAGCCTTCCGCAACCGCCTCATGTCCAACCTCGTACTGCGCATCCATCCGTACCCCAAACTCATCCGGAAACGTATACTCCACTCCCGCCTTAGACTTCAGGGCATAAACCTGCCTCCAGAGTACGAGGAGTACGTCGTGGATAAGGTACACAACCCGCGGGCCCTCATAGGCGTGGCCGTAAGGGTGAGGGCCCATATTGACGTGTACGGTTCCCTACCCGACTTCGGCACCTTTAAGGACCTGATAGCCGACCTCGTGAACGACGATGGGGTGGATGTCCTGTCCCTCTTTGGAGTCAGGGATACCCGCAGGAAGGGGGCGAACCTCTACCTCGCGGTCTACGCCATGAGGCTGGTGGGCTTCGGCGTTATGGATATAGCAGAGAGGGTGGGTTGCTCCCGTGCCAGCGTTTACAACTACATAAAGCGGGCGAAGGAGATCCTGAAGAACGACCCCGACAGGGCGTCGGAGTTCAACGGTAAGCTGAAACTGATCCGTAAGGACCTGCTGTAGAATCGCCCCTTGAAGAGGATAACCGCGGAGGAACTCCTGTCTTACGACGCCTTCGTCTGCGATATGGACGGTGTGATCTACAGGGGAAAGCGTACCATACGACGGAACGTTGAACCCCTGATCTACCTCCAGAGGATGGGCAAGGTTATCCGGTTCCTGACGAACAACTCTACCCGCACACCTGAGAGGTACACCGGGAAGTTGAGAGGTATGGGCTTTGATGTGTCTCCCGAGGACGTGATAACGAGCGGTGTGGCCACGGGCATGTACCTTAAGGGGAGAGGGATAAGGCGGGCTTACGTCGTGGGTTCTCCGGACCTGCGGGAGGTTCTCAGGAGGTACGGTGTCAGGTTCTCCCCGGAGAGGGCGGAGGTGGTGGTCGTGGGTATGGATCCCCGGTTTACGTACGGGAAACTGCGGAGGGCGGCCTCTCTCGTTTACAGGGGGAAGGGGTTCATCGCCACAAACCCGGACACCTCCCTTCCGGTGGAGGACGGGGTACTCCCCGGAGCCGGTTCCATGATAGCCGCCATATCCGCCGCCGCCGGAAGGGACCCGGATGTCGTCGTGGGCAAACCCAACCCCACCATCTTCCGTATGGCCACGTCCGGTATAACCGGCAAGATCCTCTTTATTGGGGACCGCCTGAATACGGACATCCTCGGAGGGAACCGGGCCGGACTGGACACCCTCCTCGTCCTCACCGGTGTCCATGGCCTTGAGGACGTAAAGCGGCTATCTATAGAACCCACGTACTACGTGGAAGATCTCGCCTCCGTGCTACCTGTACCCGTTCTGGAGCATGGGGCCTAAGATCCTCAGTACCCTGTCGTAAACGGCCGTGGTGGCCCAGACGTCGTAAAAGTTGTAGGTTGCTATATTGTCGTACCTCCCATTATGGAAGTACTTCTCCACTTCGCTCCCGTCCATGCTCACCTTGGGGGTAGGTATCCTCAGTCTCTTGCATACGAAGTCAAGGGATGAGAACCTACCGAGGCCGTGGAAGGAGAGGACGTCCATAACGTCAATATGGCCGGTATAGTCAAAACGGTTCCCCAGATGGTACTTACTTATGGGCAGGTCAAGTACGAGGGAACGGAGCATGAGGAAGGGGAGATCAAACCTCCTTCCGTTGTAGGTTACTAACCTTCCCCGTACCTTCGTCAGGGTGTACCAGACTTCCCTTATTATCTCCCTTTCCGCCCCCTCAATACCGCCGGAGAGGTCGTACCTCACGAACTGTACGGTGTAATCCTCACCGTTAAGGGGTACGGTTTCCGTCCTCTCCCCGTTGCCGTCGGCAAGGTACATCACCTTGACCTTAGCGAGGGATGCCCCATCCTCCTTCCGGGCCACGACCCCCATGGCAACGCTGACAACGTGACCGGTGAGACCCCACAGGGCCACCTGCTTTTTAACCTTATTCCTGTAAAACTCCCTCTCTCCCTCTGGAAACTCCTTCTCCCTTCTGATCAGGTACTCCCACTCCTCGTCGGAGAGATCCGCCCCCACGGTCTCAATGTCAAGGACGAGATCGTAAACTACCCTTTCGTTCACCGAGGAAATTCTAAACCCGTAGGCGGGGATAGAATACCGTGCATGGTAAAAGCCCTCGTTCTCGGTGGTGGAGGGGCCAAGGGGATGGCCCATATAGGTGTACTCAGGGCCTTCCACGAGGCCGGCGTGGAGTTTGATATGGTAGTGGGGTGTAGCATCGGAGCGATAATCGGTGGGTTCTACGCCGCCGGGTACTCCGTTCCTTTGATAGAGCGGATCGGAAGGGAGATAGCAGCCGCCCCCACGAGGGAGTTCCTCGCCCCTTCGTTCACACCCGTGGAGATCCTGAACTCGGAGAAGTTTGAGAACTTCTTACGCAGGTACGTGGGAGACCTGAAGATAGAGGAACTTCCCATAAGGTACGTTGCGAACGCCTACGATATCCTGACCCACAGGGAGGTTATCGTATCCTCCGGTAGTCTCATGGCTGCCATGAGGGTGTCGGCCAGCCTTCCCGGTATATTTGAGGCCATAACCTTCAGATCGGTGGGTATGACCCTCGTGGACGGAGGCGTGGTTGATCCCGTCCCGGTAAGGGTGGCCAGAAAGTTGGGGGCGGACTTCGTCGTGGCCGTGAACCTGCTTGAGAGGTTCCCGAAGGGGGAGGTTGAAGCCAAACTCCCATATTTCAGACGAAAGAAGGGCATAATATCGGGTATCTCCCGCCTCCTATCAATACGCAGGAAAAACGCCCTCAGGGTCATAGCGGAATCCTTTACGGCGTATCAGGGGGCGCTCGTTGAGTACCTCCTTGAGGCCAACCCTCCGGACGTTTTGATTGAACCCTACACCGGGGACGTGGGCCTTCTGGACTTTGACCTGAAAAACTACGAGAACCTGAGAGAAAGGGGGTACACGGTTGCCGTGAAAGTTCTTAAAGAAAGAAACTTCTGACCTGAGGCTGAGAGTACAAAGGTAACGGCGGAGTTTTCGGGGCATGAGGATCGGAGACGGATTGAGGGCGCGTTTAATACCGGAGCATCCCTCCCCACCGGCTTCAACAACGGTCACGACGGCTCAGCAGATCCCTACCTTTCTCTGTATAGGTGCGAGACTCCCTGTCCCACCTGCCGGCCGATAACCCGTTTCCGGATAGGACAAAAACGTCTTAAAGTACCGTCTCCGAAGGTCAAATCGTCCTCGTATTACCGTCCTATCCCCGGCAGAGGAACCCGCAAGAACAGTCCGAGGAATAGGCCGAGGATGAAGAGGAGGCCGAACTTACGGTTATGGACGAAGGCGAAGGCCGCGTACCACAGGGGCCACGCCTCAGGGGGGTAACCTTCCGGGGGGGATTCGGGTTTTTCCATGGAGAAGGCTCGCATCGCCAGAGAGAGTTTGTCTATAGCAAACACCACTATGAGGGTAGTGAAGGGGAGGATACGGAGCAGAACCAAGAGGAGAACGCCGATGTACATACCTATCATCAGAATCTTCGCCACGTTCCTTGCCCTCTCCTTACCGAGGATTATCGGGAGAGTCCTCACACCCCTGGCCAGATCGTCCTCGTACTTGTCTATGTGCTTACCGAAGAGTACGCTCGTGGGTCCGAGGGCGTATACCAACCCTGCATAGAAGACGTCCCACGACCACTGCCCGGTTATTACGAAGTAGGTGCCGGCGACCATTAACGGACCCCATACTACCACGACGAGGGGTTCACCAAGGCCTATCCTCTTGGAGAAGGAGTACCCCATGATGGACACGAAGCCGGCGAGGGCCAGAAGTACCACCACCCATCCCCTTACGTAGGTGAGGTACAGCCCTATGGCCGCGGCGAGGGCCATGGTTATTATACCGTACTTGAGTACACCTCTCTCGTCCAGAAGACCGGCGACGAGGGGCTGAGGTCCGTACTTCGCCCGGAAGTAGTTCTCCTCGTCCAGCCCGAGTTTGTAGTCAAAGAAGTCGTTGAAGAAGTTGCTGGCAGCGTGTGCCAGTACAAGACCGAGGGTGGTGAGCAGGTACAGGTCCCATCTGAACTTGCCGTGAAGGGCGGCGAAAAGCCCCCCGATAGTGGCCGACGTAAACGTCATGACCAGGACGGCCGAACGTCCAGCAACAAGCCACCTCGTTATGGGATCGTACCTCTCCCACTCCTCCCGGCTAACCTTCGGTATTATGTTGAGCGCCCTCCACCAGAGTTTTAACGTCCTCACCATGTTCCCTTTCCCCGTGTTGTAACGTTAATCCTTTCTCCGGGTCCTTAGGAGGAAGTGCAGGAGCGTCCTCGTTCCGAAGCCCGTGGCTCCCGCAGGATTGTACGCCCAGTCCTTAACGTTGAACACCGGCCCGGCTATGTCTAAGTGCGCCCAGCTTACCTTCTCCGGTAGGAACTCCCTCAAGAACTGGGCGGCGAATATCGCTCCACCCCACCTGTCCCCCGATACGTTCTTTACGTCGGCTATGAGGGACTTCATCTTCTCCCTGATGAAGGGATCCTCAAGGGGCATATGCCAGAACCTCTCTCCGGCTATGTTTCCGGCCTTCATTATCGCGTGTCCGAGGCGGTTGTCCGTCGTAAAGAGGGCGGCGGTGAACTCCCCGAGAGCCACGACCGCAGAACCGGTAAGGGTGGCCAGATCTATGAGGTGGTCCGGCTCCTGCTCAACGGCGTAGGCGAGGGCGTCGGCCAGCGTGAGGCGTCCCTCGGCGTCCGTGTTCAGGATCTCTATGGTTTTGCCGGAGTAACTTCTGACGACGTCCCCCGGATGTATGGCGTTGGCATCCGGCATGTTCTCCGTGGCTGCAAAGATACCGTGGACCTCGTAATCTATGCCGAGTCTCTTCAGGGCGTGGAATACGCCGAGGACGGCGGAGGCTCCCGCCTTGTCTATCTTCATCGTCATCATCCCCTGAGCCGTCTTGAGGGACAGGCCACCGCTGTCAAACGTAAGGGCCTTGCCTACAAGAACTATCCTCTTTCTGGCCTTTTTGCCTTCCGGTCTGTAGATGAGGTGTACGAGGTAAGGCTCCTTTTCGGATCCGCTGGCCACAGCCAGAAAGGCGTTCATCCCCATCTTCTCTAATTCGGGACGTCCGAAGACCCTTATTTCGTAACCGTTCTCCTTTGCGAGGTTCTCGGCCACGTTCTTCAGGTACTCCGGAGTCGCGACGTTGGCAGGAGTGTTTACGAGGTCCCGTGTGAAGTTCGTGGCCTCCACGAGGATATCGGCCTTCCTGACGAGGTCGTTGTACTCCCCCTGCCAGTACACCTCCAGCTGGTAATCGTCCTTCTTCCCCTTAAAGGTGTCGTAGGAGTAAGATGCGAGTTTAAACCCCTCGTACATCTGAAGGTACCACTTGAACGGTTCCATATGGGGGGGCTTCTTGATGTAAACCGACCTGATACCTATGGCCTTTATGTTCCTGTAGGCGTCAGCTGCCGCCCACCGGAGGGCTATGCCGTGGGGTACGCCGGACCTGACCGGCACCTTCATCGTTCTGCCTTTTATGCCCTTTTCGTGTTCCTTCACAAATCGCACCAACACCTCGGCTTTTGGGCGTTTTTTGGTGAACTTAATCTCCATAGCAGTATATTTTACGTCCGCCCCATGCCCGTCCGGGGTCAAAAAACGAAAACAGTGTACGGTTTAAACCTCTATTCCCAGTATTTTGTAAAAGGTTTCCGCGACCCTATCCACTTTTAACACGTCCTTTATCCTCATGAGCCGTTTGCTTATCTCGTCCCTCTTCTCCAGGAGATCAAGTACCCTGCGGGCTATTACACCCGGTTTTATGTGCTGGACGTACTCCGGGTACACCTCCTCACCGAGCATTATGTTGGGTAGGCTTATGTAACGGGTCTTTACGAGGAACCGCCCCAGCCACCAGGATACCTCGGATAGGGCATAGAGGACGACGGCCGGTTTACCCTCCACGGCGGCCTCAAGTGTGGCTGTGCCGGAGGCCATGACCAAGACGTCGCTTGAGGCTATGACGTCCCTTCCGTGACTCACGACGGATATGGCCCCCTCAACCCCTACGCCCTCATGGCCCTCGGGCAGGGAAAACAGGAACCTCACGTCCGGGGACAGCCTCCGTATCTCCCCTGCGATTCGCTCCATCCTCGGAAGGAGGCGCCGGACCTCGTCCCTGCGGGATCCCGGAAGGAACCCTACGGTTAGTTTATCCTCCCTGTACGGCGCGTCCGACTCCGTAAAGGCCACGGGGTGGCCCACGAAGGTGGCGTTCACACCGTAGGATCTGAGGAAGGGTTCTTCAAACGGCAGGACGACCATCACCCCATCAAGGCGGGCGAGGTGCCTTACCCTCCACTTACCCCACGCCCATACCTGCGGGGCTATGTAGTAAACCACCCTCTTCCCGTACTCCTTCAGCTTGAGGGCGAGGGGAAGGTTGAAACCGGGAAAGTCAACGGCGAGGAAGACGTCGCTCTTTAAGGCCTCTCTCAGAACCTTTGACCTC
>WFXS01000116.1 GCA_015490465.1 Caldifarciminota bacterium | reverse complement strand
TATGTGGAGGCATATCAGAGGCGAGTTAGCCAACAAGGTCTACAACTCCCTTGATGAACTTGAGGAGGACTTGATACGCATCCTTCAGCGCTTCTACAACGATAAAGATTTCGTTCGCTCCTTAACAGGTTATAACTGGATCGTTGAGGCACTATCTCATGATGGCGCTAATTAGTGGAAATGGTATTACGCCCTGAGAATAGGGGCATGATGATGAAAAAACCCGAGTTGATATTCAAAATCTGATTTGAGGTATGGGAAATTAAGTAATTTAGTGATAAGTTTATAAAGCGGGTTAATAGTATAAGGCACACCCCCAGCAGGTGGGTGTTTCCACCTTATACTGGGGGTATGACTGAACACATCATAGCAATCTACGTGATCGTTGACGATATTCTAAAGGCGAACGGCCACAAGGATGACCCCCGTTCCAAGATGAGCGATGCAGAAGTGATAACGACCTTCCTCGTGGCGGTAGTATAAAGGCGATCCCGTAGTTTCTTTGACATAAGAAACAGATGTAGGGATACTACCCACAAACTTCGGCAGTGATTGCCCGGTAGAGCTATCCTTCAGCCTCAACGTAACCCACTTTTCTCTATCTGAGTGCAAGACTGCTGGCCTTTTGAAGATGGAGCTACTACAGAGAAACTCTCCTTACGTAAGGTCTGTTTCCGAGTACCCTTTCAAAGGAGTGGGTGTCGTGGGTGACTACGACTATCTGGATACCTTCCTTCCTGTGGAGCTGGTCCAGTATGTCCCAGACGTCCTCCCTCCTGTCGGCGTCCAAATGGGTCGTTGGTTCGTCCAAGATAAGAAGGGGAGCAACCCCTTCCTCCCTACCGACTATCCTCCTTAGGGCCATTATGTAGGAGAGGTAAAGGGCGGTCCTCTCCCCACCGCTAAGGGCTATTTCATCGTTCCCCACCCTCTGCCCGTAGGACACCGAGACCTCCTCCCCGTTGTGGAGGGTTAGGATGGGCATAAGGTCCTCGTCTAACTTCAGGCGTTTGTAGGATACGCCGTGGCCGAAGATGTTAAGGAAGTAGCGGCTTATCTCCGCCTCAAAGACCCTACGGCGGGCCTCTATGAACTTCTCCTGTTTCTCCTCCACCACCCGCCGCATATCCTCAACCCTGCTCCTAAGGTGGCGGAGTCTCTTCCACTCTTTGAGTTTTTCTTGAAGTTTCTTTAACTTTTCTTTAACGATTTCCAACTCCCCTTTCAACTTCTCCAATTCCCCCCTCATCCTCTCCAACTCCTCTATCATCCCCTTCTCCCTCTCCCTCAACCTCTCAAGCTTCTCCCTGACCTTCTTCAGCTCCTCTTCGGGTTCTCCGAGGGCATCCATCTCCCCCTTTACCCTCTCACGTTCCCTCTCCCTTTCCTCCTTTTCGGATCGTTTCTTCAGGTACTCCTCCTTCCGGGTTAGAGCCTCCTCCAGACGTTGGAGGTTCCCCTTCCAAAACTCCACGTACCGCTCAAGGTCTTCAACCTCATACGGTTGCCAGGCGGCCTCCGGGTACCTGCCAACTACCCTCTCAGCTTCCCTTACCGTCTCCTCTATCTCCTTCTTTAACCCCTCAACCTCCTCCTCAAGCCTCACCATCTCTTCGTAGGCCTTAAGGCTACCGTCCGAAAGGGAGGCGAGGTCCTTTTCATAGAAGCTATGGTACAGGCTTACGCCGGCGAAGGGGCCAACTACGGGATCTAAGATGACGGACAGATTCCCTTCGCACTCCTTTACTGTGCCTTCGGCCTTTATGTAGCTCTCGTAGGCCTCCTTCAACTCCTTATCCTTAAGCCTTCTGTCTATCTCCTCAAGCTCGCTCTTCAGCCTCTTCCCTATCCCCTCAACCGTTCTCCGCAGGTCCTCAAGGGGGGGATCCACAGGCAGGTCCACCCCATCCATCCCCTCTATGGCCTCCCTGACCCTGCTGGCGAGGTTGTAGTACTCCCTTATCTTCTCCTTCACCTCCTCGTACCTCTTCCGGGTCGCGGATAGCTCCTTCAGGTCCTCCCTTAGGGACTTGAGGCTCTCCTCGGTGGCCTTCAGGAGGGCTTCGGGGTCCTCTATCTCCCTACCGCACACCGGACACCTGTTTTCCCCACGCTTGAGGGCTTCAAGCCTCTCCCTCTCGTGTTTCTCCTCTGCTTTGAGCGAGGCGACCCTCCTCTGCAGATCCTCCAGTTCCCTATCGTACTCTTCAAGGGAGGGGAGGCGGCCGAGTTTCCCCTCTATCTCCCTCTTCAGGTCCTCCATCCTCTTCAGCAATACCCATATGTCCCTTAACTTCTCAAGTTTCCTCTCAATTTTGTCACGTTCATCTTTCAGCCTCTCGTACTCCTCGTAGGCCTCCTTCGTCTCCTCACACTCCCGCCTGGCACGGGCGCAGTCCCGCAGGGTTTTGACCTCCTCCGGGGTCCAGTTCACCAGGAGGGGCAGGACATCCCCAAGCTCGGAGCGGAGGGCCTCTATCCTCTCCAGCCTCTTGTTCCGCTCCTCCAGGAGCCTCCTCAACCTCCCTCCTATGTTTATCAGAGCTTCCCGCTCCCTCTTGACTTTCTCCTTTCTCTTCACCACACCCTCCAGGTCCTCCCCCTCCTTTATCCGGACACCCATCTCGGCAAGTTCCCTCTCCAGCGCTTCTATCTGACGCTGTAAGGTCTCAAGCCTCCCCTTAAGCTCCTGCTTCCTCCTTATGGCATCATCCAGATCCTTTTCCCTGTCCTCCAAGCGTTTTATCTCACCTTCCAGAAGATTCTTCGCCTTCTCCTTTGCCTCTATATCGTCCTCAAGGCGACGGATCTCCTCCTCTCTCCTTTCAACCTCATCCTCCAGGTCCTCCACCCTCCGCTGGAGGTCCCCTACGTCCAACGTCTTGGGGCCAACGTTTTTGAAGTGGTCGTCTATGAGGGGTAGGTCCCTTTTGATACCATCAATTTCGCTTCTGAGTTCCTTTTCCAGGCTCTTTAAGATCTCCAGAATTTTCTTTATGTGGCTTATCTTTAGGAGGTCGTTCATTATGTCGGCCAGGTCCTTGGGGCTTCGGCTCAACTCCCCCTGCCGGATGTAGTAGAGGGTCCTGTACTCTTTCGTATCTACCGGAAGGCCTAAGAGTTTCCGGGCGGTGGTGTGGTCAATCGTTTTGCCGTTGTAGGAAACGGTGAGGTTTTTCTTCTTTCCCGCCGTCCGTATTAGGGTATGGAAGATTACGGTATCGTTCCCGTTGCTAACCTCCAACCTCACCTCGGCCATCTTTTCGCCTTTGCGCACGTTGTAGGCCACATCTTTGATCTTGTCGGAGTAGAGGGCCAGCTCTGTAGCGTCAAGGATGCTGCTTTTGCCCGTACCGTTCGGTCCGAGAATGGCGGTTATGCCGCCGAAGTCTATGCTCCGGCTCCTGTGCTTGCGGAAGTCCTTGAGGACTATCCTCCTAAGCATCTCCCACCTCCTTTTCAAAGGCCGAAAGGATCTCCTCCTTTATCTTCTCGGTTAGGGAGGTTATTTCCCTCTCCTTCTCCCCCTTTGCCTTCTTCCCCTTTATCTCCTTCAGCTCCCCCTCAAGGTCAATCAACCTCCTCACCTTCTCGTCTATCATGCGGAGTACGTGGCCGTACTCCCCGAAGAGGGCGTACCTGTCCCCCTCCTCAAACTCCTGCGAGACCTCCTCCCTCTCCAACAGGGCCTCGTACAGGATGCGTAAGGCCGCCAACTCATCGCCCTCAAGGAGGTCTATAAGACGGGCCTGAAATCTGGCGAAGGTTTCCTCCCCCATCTCCGCCTCAAGCGACAGGACGGGGGCCTTCACTCCAAGGGCTTTGAATACGTCCAGAAGTTTATCTATGGCCTCGTTGAAGGTGTCCTCCTCGCCCTCCCGCACCCTCGCTTTCAGGAAGGGCCTACTCGTGGGCAGAGGGTGGTAGAATACGGGTCTGCGGGAGGAGTTCCAGTAATATACGGGTATATCGTCCCCTTTGATATTGGCATCCTCCGGGTCCATTAGGTTCCTCAACTGGGGGGCATCAAGGTCAAGGAACACGACCCCCTTCATTACCGCCCTCTTAAACATCTCAAGGGCCTTCTTCCTTCCATAAGTTCCCTCCAGGTCCTCGTATATCCTCAGGAGTTCAAACACGTCCCAGGCCTCTCCCATATCCTGATACTCAACCGAGCCGGGATTTACGAATATCCGGGGGGGCCTGACGACCAACTTCCTCTTGTGGATGTGGCCGTTGAAGATATAGACGAAGTTATCCGGTATGTCTTCTATACGGTAGAACTCCGGGATCCCCCAGACGTCCCCTATAGTTTGATGGGTGAGCAGCAAGGCCTTCCTGCCGTTCAGCTCCTCCGCCGCCTTGCGAAGGGTGTTGCTTAGGGAAACGAAGTTGTCCCCCTCGTCATAATAGCCTACGGCCACTATAGGCACCCTCGCCCATCCGTCTATTATCCTGTACTCCTCAGCCCTGACGATGACGAGGTCTCCCCTGTTCGTGTAGGGCTTGAGGGCGGTCTCTATTACGGTGAATGGCTGGTTTTTCCTATCCGCATAGCGGCGGAAGTCGTGGTTCCCCTCAAGGAGTATCACCTTTATCCCGGCGTCAAGGAGGGTTTTGAGGCCGTTGATGGCGGTGTTGAGGTCGTTGAAGATGGTGGCCGACGCCCTCCCCTCAAGGAGGTCCCCAAGATGGGCGACTATGTCCGGTTTTTCCTCCAAAAACAGGTCAAGGGCGGCTTTGAAGCTCTCATATATGTCCCCTTTCCGTACGCTGGCAATGTCCTTCTCCTTCGTCCTCCATCCCCTACCCCCACGGTAGAGGGTCGCACCGAGGTGGGTATCCGTGAAGAAGCCTATCCTCATTCCGCCGGCAATTGTAGGGTGGTAGCAGGAGGGGGGTAGCAGAGATTTGAACGCTCCGGCGTTCAAAATTCCGTCCTTGGGGGGAGGCCCCAACGTAGTATATCCACCTTATGATTATGATGTTCAACTTCATCCTTGCGCAGGTGCCGGCTTACGGGGGGCAGCAGCCTTACCCCCAGTACCCACAGCCCCAGCAACCCTACCCGCAGCCCTATCCGCAACAGCCCTACTATCCTTCCCAGTCGTACGTGGGAGACCCGAACGTGGCCTGTAAGTTGGGGGAGTTGGCCGGTGAGAAATACACTGAGAACGAGCAGACGACCTGGTACTTTCTCGGATGCCTCGGAGGTTTCTGCCTCGGTCCCTTTGGCTACGTTGTCCCCCTATTCGCGGGCGAACCTTCCCCCAAGAGCGTCCTACCCATAACCATGCCGCCCGTCGCCCTCCAGAGCTACGAGAGGTGTTATAAGGAGACGGGGAAGAAGAAGATGAGGGAGTACGCCTTCTGGGGCGTGACGACGGGTTGCCTCGCCAGTATCCCCATATCGCTGATGATTACGTCCGGGAGGTAAGGGGTATGAGGAAACACAGTCCCGTCTTCCCGAAGCTCCTCTGGGGCGGCTATATCCCCTGTAGGAGGGTGGAGTACAGGGGGGAGTGGTGGTACCAAAGCCTTAGGGAGGTGGCAAAACGCCTTGAGTCGGGGCGTTATGAGGATATGGCGGAGCTGGCGGAAAGGTATGGCATAAGCTTGGGATGGCTTTGGTACCCTTATAAGAGCCACAGGGAACGAGTTGAAGCTCTGAAGGAAAGGATAAAGAGATGGCTCAACGAGGAGGTCAGGTGGAGAGTACCGGAGATTGAGAACATCGCCGCAGAGGAGATAAATCTCCGGAAACTTATGGATTTCCGCCGGATGTGGCTCCCTCCGGTGCAGGAGTACATCCTTGATGAAGATTACACCGGCCTAACATCCGACGTGTCCGTTAATCATGAGGAAACCTTCACCGTTGAGTCAAGGGATGGCCTCCCTTACCTAACCTACAAGTTCGTGGCCGAGGTCTACGTCCAATACTACGAAGAAGAGGCCGATTACTGCGAAGAGGAAGAGGGCAAGATCCGCATCGGGTACGAATGTCCCTTGTGGAACGGCCTCCTTCCCGAAGGGATAAACTACAGGGAGACGTGGAAGGTTAAAGGTTCCGTCTTTCTTATGGAGGACGAAGACCTATACGAGGGAATAGATATAGACGATATCGCAGACCTTCAGGCGAGCGTTGAGATCGTCAAGGGGGACGAGAGGATTGTGGAGACGTTAGAAGGTCCCCTTCGGCTGGCGCGAAGGGCGGATAGCGCCCCCCTCCTTGAGATGGCCAAACTACCAGAGGAAAGGCGTCGCCTCCGCCTGATGCTCACCTACCTCCTCCTCTCCTCCGCCCCCCTAAGGTACGCCATCCAGAAGGCGAAGGCCCGTTAGCCGCCACACCCCAGAATCTCCATCGCCCTCTCCCACTCCTCCTCCGTCAGTAGGTCCAGACTTACGCTCTTTCCCTTCAGGAACTTGAAGTACTCCTTACGCAGTTTCCCCATCCAGTCCCTCAAGGGATCCGCCCATTCGCCCTCGTTCTCAAGGCATCTGCCGTAGCGGGCGCACATATCAAGGTTGTTGAGGATGGGGTTGAGGGGTCCTTTGGCTCTGGAGATGTACGTCCTCCTTAGGTTTTCCATAAGCTTATTCTCGTTTTTCGCCCTCTCCTTGAGGGCTTTCACAAGAGGGGCTATAGAGATCAGGATGTTGAATATCTTTTCGTTGGAGCTGCCGTAGCGATCGTCAAACGAGAAGGGAGGTTTATCCGTCCTTATGAAAAACGCAGGATCCGGTCCCTTGTGGAAGTCCCCGTCTTTGGAGAAGAAGGAGGCGATCACATAAGCAGCCACCATCTTGGGCATTTCTCTCCAGTTTTCCAAATCCTGACTTTTTGCCGGCCTGCTTCCCTTCATAAGGGTGACCTCGCCGTCGTAGTTGAAGTTGAGCCATAGGTTGTCTCTCAAGAAAGCCTTCGCGATGAGGAAGATCTGCCACGCCACCGGGCAGTCGTAGATCTCCTTCCATCCGGTGTCCCTTAGGGCTTTTATTGAGCCGGAATCTTTCCACTTCTTGTGGATCGCATCGTAGCACTCCGGCCAAAGTTTCTTAAAAATATTTCTCTCCTCGGTCTTGTCCTCCTTATCCTCTCCGCTCCCCTCGGTCCCATCCTTTGCGGTTTCCTTCCGGTCTCCATCCCCTCCACCTTTCTTGATCTTGAGCCTCTCCTCCACGATTTCTCTCAAATCCTCGGCCCCAAAGCCGTTGAAGTCGGCGTAGAGGTATAGGGTTAGGAGGGTCGTATCGTCCGGAAAACCCTTGGCATTCTCGTACAGCCTTAAGAATTTATCGTGCCTCGCCCTATTGTCTTCCTCGGTGTATATATCGTAAAGGTCGCAGAGGTCCAGCCATCCCCTGTACGCGTAGAAACCGAGGCTACGCTTCAGGGAGCCGGTTTCCTTAACTTTCTCCCACCGTCTGCTGCGTAGGGCCTTACAGATAGACTCAAACTTCGGGAAGTTGCCGGACAGGAGGGCAGGTAGGCTGGAGCGTTTCAAGATCCCCTTACAGCAATCGGGGACGATGCCAGCCCTTTCAAAGAGGACGCACAGGAACTTTTTCTGAAGCGGGCCAGCAGTGTATTTGAGGACGTGCCGAACCCCCTGAATGGGACGGGATACGTTGGCCATTATGTAATCTTTGAGGATGGGGCTGTCAAGAATTGTTAGGACGTCCGACAGGTGTTCCTTTACCTCTTCGGAGGAGCCTGCAACGAAGAGCCAGGCCATAAAGGCGTCAATCTTGGCGTAGTCCTTTGAGGATAGAGGGGGTTTAAGGTTCTTGAGATCTTCAAGGTAGCGGGTATCAAAGGGAACGGTCTCAATATCTATCTCTACGGAGGGGGCAACTCGTATATAAAACGCATTATCTCTGGCCATCCCTGTCCTCCTTTTCCGGTATTATATCCCCGTACCTTAGGGTACGAGACCACCGTCCCCGTAGAGTAGGGCCGTATCTCCCAAGGCGAACAGGATGCGATGGACGGAGAGTCTGCCGCTCCTTAGGCGCTTGAACCACCTCTCAACGGCGTAGGGGCCTCTGTGCCGGAGTTCCCTGACGCACCACCGGTACGGCCAGTGCCACCACCACTCGTCCCACCACTCCCAATTTACCCAGTAGTAGGGTCCGAAGGGAGGGGCGAAGATCACGGGGTAGTGATCCGAGAG
The DNA here is from genome assembly GCA_015490465.1 of Caldifarciminota bacterium. Taxonomy (GTDB): domain Bacteria; phylum Hydrothermota; class Hydrothermia; order LBFQ01; family LBFQ01; genus JAADCS01. Next base: position 2,496 of record WFXS01000116.1, on the reverse strand, counting down.
GACCACAAGGTGCCTGTGGGAGAAGTTGTCGCACCTCTTCAGCCACCCCAAGATATGCTCACAGGCCCCAAGTACGTAGGAGTAGGAGTCCATCCTCTTGGCCGGTAGGAGGACGAGATTGACGGGGAAGCATCCGGCAGGCTTTCCGGGGTACATGTTTATGATGGGCCTACCGCTGACGGCTCTGTCCTCCCCCTTAAGGATGGAGCCGACGAGATCGTCAAGGTCCCGAACCTCCTTTAAGATGCGCAGTATTCGGCGGACCTCCTCAAGACCCGCCTCTATCAGCCTCTCATCTTCCCTGGGTTCGTTGGGTCTCTCCATCATAGGGGGACACTGTAAGGGGGGAAGGTACCCGCCGGACGAGGGTTTGAACGCTTGGGCGTTCAAAGGAGGGGTATATTTTGTATTGCAGGGGTTATAATAGTCGCTATGGCTACATTTAAAGCGAAGATACGGGACGGAAGGTTAGATATAGAGTTGGAACGACGTTCCTTTGATGAGGATAGGGGGATCAGGAGACTCTTCAAGGAGGAATTCCGCGGAGGCAGGGATAGGAATTACATCCTGTACGTTGAGGACAGATATACAAGGGAGAGCCGGAGAGAGGTCCTGAAGGTTGAGATCGGAAAGTATGCTGGGCCTAATGAGGATTTCCTACATTTTTTGACAAAAACGGATTTTCTAAGAAAAGTTGATAAAAATTTTTCATTAGAGGACTTTGGAAACGGTTTCTGTGTTATAGTTGCGAAAAATGACAAAAACTATATAATGATCGCCATAAAGATCGTTGACGTTCAAAAATACACGTTCTCTTTCTTCGGAAGTATTGAGGAGAGTCTCACCTTTCCACCCAACAGCATATTGGGGATAATGTCCTCCCAAGACGCCAGCGTAGGGCCACTTCTGTGGTTGTACGAGGATGTGGTATCGGATATTATCCGGGACTTGAAATTTATGGGCTTCTGCGTTAGGGCTTCTAAAGGTTGTAATAGTGGGTATTCTTGATTTGAACGGCGAGGTGTTCAAAGGCCGGCAGGTGTCCAAAACAGCACCGATAAAATACTTACCTTATGATAAAGGATCTCAACAACGGCAAGATCTTCAGCAAGGAGGGGTACTTTGACATTCATCTCAACGACGGCAAGCTCTTCAGCGAGAAGGGGTACTTTGACATCCTTAAGGTTGCCATAGACAACCACAAGCCTACCCACCTCTACATCTCCTCCCCTTGGATAAACGCCGTCGGCCTCGCCAAGCTCAAGGAAGCCTTAGGCGGCTACAAGCCTAAAGAGGTCCAGGTAGTAATCCGAGCCTCCGAGTTTAAGGACCTTGATATAACCCCGCCGGAAGTCTTCAGGGAGCTTAAAAACCTCGCCAAGAAAGTTGAGATACGCATATCCAGAAACGTCCACGCCAAGCTCATCCTTGGGGAGAGAGAAGGTGAAAAGAACCACTTCGTCATCCTTACATCCTCCAACCTCACGGGGGCCGGGTTTCATACGAACGCCGAAGCCGGTATCTTCCTCCTCGTTGACGGGGGGAGCTATAAGCACTTCAAGGAGATTTTTACCGAAATTTATAAGGAAGCATCACCCATAGAGGACGTAGTGGGTATGGTGATAAATCCCTCAAAACCCTACTCGCTGGAGTTCGCCCTCTTCCAGGACATACCGCAGGACTCCTGGGTCAGGGTAGAGATGGGAGACGGCGATTCCAAGGGCTGGCTCTTGGCCCGTGTGGATAGGGTTCTGAAGTGGAACAGGAGCTTCTTCCTAAACCCCTTTACCCAGGGCTACTCCCCCCACTTTCAGGCACCGGAGGAAATGTTTAAGACCTTTGAGGTACCGGATCATCACAGAGAGGGGGCGTTGGAGTGGCACATAGCAAGGGGTCAGGCACTGGTGGGTACGACCCCTGACATACCCATAGCCACGGCCTACGTCCTCGCCTACGTGAAAGGCGATAACCCGGAAACCCCCCGCATAGCCCCCCCTGTGGGCAGCATAGTGAAGAGGATAACGAAGGAGGACTTTGAGAAGGTCTTCTATTCCAACCGGATCAACAGTAAGGAGGACTACGTCCTCGGCTACGCCATATCGGCCGACGAAAAGGAGAAACTCCCCTTCTACCTTGACTTTGAGGAGATAATGGGGAAGCACATGGCCGTCCACGGGGCCACGGGAAGCGGCAAATCCTACTTCGCCAAACTCTTCGTCTCCAAGGTGTGGAGGTACATAACGGACAACGGGAAGCCCTACGGCATAATCATCCTTGACCCTCACGGAGAGTACGTCGGCCCGTCCGAGGATCTGGAAAAGGTGGGGTTCCCGAAAGCGAACGGGAGGACGGTTAAGGTGGTGAAGGGTAGATGAGGGGTCCGAGGGTGCAAAGACTTCAACGTTCTCGTCTACGAGGGAGGCGATGAGCGTATCCACGAAGACCACGTCCCGCGCCGTCCCCGTTGTTTTCATGGGTTTCGGAATGAGCCTGTTG
>WFXS01000115.1 GCA_015490465.1 Caldifarciminota bacterium | reverse complement strand
CTCGTTCTCCTTACCCTCTGTGGCAACTTTAGATTTCTCTGTAACCGCCGCACCCATACTAACCCCCATTCTAAGGCCGTTTCAAAAGGTCGGACAACCTGACCTTAACACCCTCCCACACCTCAAACTCGTCCTCCCAGTTGAGAACCTTCCAGTTTTTAGGATCCTCAGCTATAACGATCACGTTCGCCTTTGTCAAAATCCATATCACCCTTTTGACACCGAATCTCAAAAGATCCTCAATCTTCCGCTTCATGTACTCCATAAAACTCCCACCCTCCAACTCAGCCTTCGTATCTACTTCTATAGCCACGACAGGGGGAACGTCGGCGTACTCGTCCTTTATATCCAACGTATCCGCCTTGAATATCCCTACGTCCAAAGCCCTTCTACCCCCATCAATCTTTAAACCGTGTTCGTTTGTGGTCAGCATGTATCCCATCTCTTCCAGGGGGCTTAAGGTTACAAGCAGTTTAAATACAAGTCTTGCCTGCAGCGTACTGCTACCCATAACCTCCTCCGGGTTTTTTTTGCCCGTGAGAACGTCCTTATAGCCACGGTAGTATATGGGCTTGCCGTCAACGACCTCGTAGGTTAGAAGCTGGAGGAGATTCTTCTTTCTATTATCCCCGCCCTTCGCCTCGGTAACCTTTGTCTTTTCAACAAATCCCACACCCATACTACCTCTTATTTTAAGGCCGTTCCAAGGGAATAGGAGCGTCCCCAATGCCCTTCTGGAGCCGTGAACGACCTTACAACGACCATAGTCCTATTTTAGTTCACTACCTCCTTTCCCCGAATATCCCCCTCCCTATACGCAGGACGTTTGCACCTTCCATAAGGGCGTACTTCCAGTCCTCCGTCATCCCCGCCGAAATCTTTGGCAGTCCGTTCCTCTCGGCAATCTTCCGCAGAAGTGCGAAGGCCTTCCGGCTCCTCCTCTCCTCAACGGGATACGGCCCGACGGTCATAACGCCCACGAGATTGAGGTTGGGAAGTCCCCGTACGTAGGAGATGAGGGAGTCGGCTTCCTCCGGGCTTACGCCGTGTTTCTGAGGCTCTCCGGACGTGTTCACCTCAACGTAAACGTCCATCTTACGTTTGAGCCTCTTTGAAAGGGCGTCGGCTATCTCCCTCCTGTCTATGCTCTGGATAACGTCAAACAGCCTTATAGCCTTGTTAACCTTGTTCTTCTGAAGGTGTCCTATCATGTGCCACACCATATCCGGCCTGTCCACCACGGGTACCTTCCTCTCCGCCTCCTGAACCCTGTTTTCCCCGAAATGTCGGCACCCTTCCTCGTACACCTGAATTATCCTCACGGGGTCCACCCCCTTGCTGACGGCAACTATAAGAACGTCGTCTTTGCGCCCTATCCTCTGGAGGAAGTCGTAAACCTCTTCCCTGAACCTTCTGTACCCTTTCACCCTCTATTTTAACTCCGTTTACCTGCACGTTTCCGCCTCTCCTCCTGAAGGAGGTTGTGGGCGAGCCTAGTGGGAAGGGGTAGTTTCTTCTGAAGTATCCTCCGAACTATATCCAGAGAGGTTTTCACCGAAACCTTATGGCCCGGAGATATGAAAAGGAGGCTCTTGCCCCTGCCTTTCCGCAGAACCCACCCTATGTGTTCCCCATTAAGGTAGAGGAGGGACGTCCCGTAGGGAGGCGGTTCCTCGTACTCCCCCACTAACCTTGACTTCGCCACACCTACGGAAGGGACACCGAGGTACACGCCGAAGTGGGCGGCGATCCCCATCTTTCTGGGGTGGGCTATTCCCTGTCCGTCTATAAGCGAGACCTCTGGCTTGACCTTTAGAGATCTGTACGCCTTAACTAAGAGGGGAAGTTCACGGTAGGCCAGAAAGGTCGGTATGTAGGGGAAGTCCACCACATCCTCCACCACCGTCCGATCCACGACCTCGCCAGTGAGGAGGTCAAGGACGACAAAGGCCCCGAGGCCCGTTGTGGGCGTTTTCCATATGTTCATAAATGTCAGATCCCCTCCCCCCACGTACCTCACCTTAAGGGGATCAACCGCGTCCTCAAGCGAAACCCTTGCTGCGAGTCTTAACTGCTGGGCCTTAAGTTCGGCGAGATCCGGCCTCAAGGGTGGATTCTAACCGCGTCTGACGGGGCCGGATCTACCCTATCTCTATTTCCCCTTCCTCAGCCTCAAAGCCTGCCTTAGCGTGGGAGCCGTCGCAGAAGGGCTTGTTGTTAGAATGCCCACACCTGCACAGGGCGATAACCTTCGTTTCCTTAACTTCCTCCTTTCCCCCCACATTTATCCTGACCTTTCCTGAAACGTTTATAACGATCGGACCGTTTTTTGCGAGTTTTATCTTCATGGCAAACATTTTAAAGGGGAACATACCCCCGGTGTGTCCGTTGCTTTAACGGTTGCAAACCGCTTGAATCCGATGTATATATTGCCGTATAATTCCATGTCATGCTTGCCCTTCTGATAGGCAGTGCCTTTGTGGAGAAGTTTACGTACCTGTACGGTAAAATCCACAACGCCTCCAGAACTGAGGCGAGGGCGTTCGTCTTGCAGGCGGACGTACGGACTCTGAGCAGGGAGGTGGAGAGGCTGTTCAACCTGCCTCCGAAGGAGGCCTATCACTACGCTGAGATATTGAAAAGAGAAGTCTCGTTCAAGGAGATAGCAGGAAGTGCGTCCGAGAGGTTAAACGCCGTCACATATGTCGGATGTGATGCCACACCGATCCAGAACTGGCAGTGGGGAACGGACGGGACCATACCGGCCGGATGTACGGGTGCTGATCGCTGCTGGGGTACGAACCTCGGTGGTAGTTACGTTAACAACATGGACGACACCCTCTACTCGCCGGTCATAAACGCCTCCGGTTACAATCGCGTTCTGCTCACGTTTGACCATTACTACTACACGGAGTCTGGCCTTGACAAAGGGTACGTACTCTGTTCGTCCGATGGAGGTACAACCTGGAACGTGGTAGGGGGGCCCTACTCCGGAGGACCCACCGGGTGGGTGGCAGAGACCCTTGATATAAGTGTGTGCGGGAACACGGTAAACCTCAGGGTAGCCTTCCTCTTCCAGAGCGATGGGTCCATAACCTACGACGGATGGTACGTGGACGACGTATCCGTAATCGGAATAAACGTGCTATCCTCTACGATACTTTACGCTTCCTCGTTTGAAGGGACGGACGACGGAGACCTCGTACCCGTAATTACCGGTGGATCCGCAGCACCGTGGCAGAGGGGAAGCCCCACGTCCGGCCCGGGGGCGGCACGGTTCGGTACCAGCGTATGGGCGACGAATCTCTCCGGAGACTACAGTACGGACGTTGACGAGGCCATACAGAAGCAGACACCCGTTTCCCTCACCGGAGGGTACTCCTCTTACATCCTCAGGTTCCACCACTGGTACGATACGGAGACGAGCTTTGACTCGGGATGGGTTGAAATTTCGGTAGACGGTGGAGCCACGTGGACGAAGATATCGCCAGCGTATAAGGGACACGACGCCACGTGGTACGTTGAGCAGATAGATCTAACCCCCTACGCCGGAAGTAACGTACTCTTCAGGTTCAGGTTCCAGAGTGACGGTTCAGTTACGTACCCCGGATGGTACATAGACTCCGTGAGCATAAAGGGAGAGAACGTCTCCCCTCCCGTTTCACTGGCTTACTACGACTTCAACGCTAACGACGGAGGGTTTACGGCCACATCACATCTCACAACACCCGAGCCTTACAGCATAACCAACAACTTCCTTGAATGGTGGTTTGACATACTCACCACAGACGACTTCGGCACTTACACGGCGAGAACAGGGACCTCCCACACGTATCCCGGTATAACCTTGCTCTACGGTGCGCAGTTCTCCCCACCTTCCGTATGGAGCAGCTGGACGACGATACATTCCGTAAATAGCAGTACGGACTACATAGGCAAAAGCGGAACGGCTACGCCTCCGGCTGGCTTCACGCAGGACAACCTTAAGAACTACGCCTTTCAGGTGATATGCGAACCTTCCGTACCGAGGGTTACCTTCGTTTACGACATAAAGAACGGGGCCGACACCCTCCTCGTCAAGGAGATATTCTGGATAACCGGCTCCAACGTCAACAACTCCCGTCTATGGCACAGGACGGTAGTTATAAACCAGTCCTCCTCATGTGCCAGTGTGGGCGTAAGGTGGGAGTACGATACCCACGTGGACGCCACCGATCACCCCGCCCAGTACCAGTGCGACTATTACCCCTCCCTAACCCTGAGTTGTGGACCTCAGATAACCACACCCGTTCAGGTGGGGCCGCCTCTACCCTCCACGTTTGACTTCCTCAGGGAGGCCGACACCGACCCTCCTTCGGGGACGAAGTACCATCTCTTCGCCGTGGGTGGGGACGGTACCACTATCACACCTCCCGACTTCGTATACCACACCCGCTGGCCCAACGCCCACGATAACACCTGGACCTACACCCTCTCCACCGACGATATAAGCGTGGGTACAGGTCTGGACAACGCCTTCGTCTACTTCTGGAACCCCGTAACCTGCATACTGCCCGGCGACAGCGTGGTATACGAGAGCTTCTTCGGCTCACCCACCGATCCCGTGGGGAACGACGACGACCTCGGCATCTCCGAGATGAAAATCGGCAGGCTATCCATCAGGGTTGAGGGAAGAAAAGTAACCTTCGGAGACCGGGTGAGAGTTGCCGTCTACTCCGCAGATGGGCGGGAGGTGTTCAGCGGAAGTGCAAAGGAGGTAAAGATATCCGTACCCGGTGTGTACTTCGTCAGAGTGCGTGGCAAGGTGTACCGCGTGGTGATAAGGTAGAGAAACGGGGGGCTATGCCCCCCGCTCGCCGCTCTTGTCGGAGGATGCGCAAACACCACGAGGTATATTGGTGGTCGTCCGTATAATCCCTGCCTATGAAATACGATCTTAACCGTGATTTTCTCCTCAAACTTCTCTCTCAGATCGGCCCCTCCGGAAACGAAAAGGCTCCTTCAGAGGTCTGGCAGGAAGAGGCCAGAAAGTTCGCCAGAGTTTATACCGACACCCACGGCAACACCTACGGCGAGGTGGGGGAAGGTAAGCCCACCCTGATGCTGGCCGGCCACGTGGACGAGATAGGACTGATGGTCCGGTACATAGACGAAAACGGCTTCGTTTACATCGCTCCCGTAGGTGGATGGGATCCTCAGGTCCTCGTGGGTCAGAGGGTCAGGTTCCTTACGAAGGACGGGGAGGTCCTTAAAGGCGTGGTTGGAAGAAAACCCATCCACATCCTCCGTCCGGAGGAGAGGGAAAAGGCCGTAAAGATAGAGGAAGTGTTCGTGGACTTCGGTCTTGAGAAGGAGGAGCTCCTCAAAAAGATAGACGTGGGTGCCTACGGAGTCCTTGACTGGGACGGAGAGTTCCTGAACGGGGTGAGGCTGGTTTCCCGGGCGCTTGACGACCGCATAGGGGCCTTCGTCGTACTTGAAGCCCTGCGCCTTTACGCCTCCGACGTTAAGGATACCCGTATGGTGGCCGTGGCTACCGTTCAGGAGGAGATAGGTCTCAGGGGAGCGAAGACCTCGGCCTTCAACGTCAACCCCGACGTGGCCATCGCCGTGGACGTTACCGTGGCTACAGACTACCCCGGAGTACCCAAGAACCAGATAGGGGACGTGAGGCTCGGCAAGGGCCCCGTTCTCGCCGTCGGTCCCAACCTCAACCCCGTGGTCGTGGAAACCCTGAAGGAGGTTGCCAGAGACGAGGGGATAGACGTGCAGTTAGAGGCCATATCGCGTGGTACGCCCACCGATGCCAACGTGATCCAGCTCTCCCGTGAGGGTATACCCACAGCCCTCATCTCCATACCCTGCCGTTATCTACATTCCCCCTCCGAGATGGTGGACATGAGGGACGTGGAGGCCGCGGTAAAACTCATAGCCGCCTTCGCCCGAAGGATATCCGGGAAGGGCAAAGAGGATTTCATACCCTGGTAGGTAGAATATGAAGATGAAAGCGGTTGCCAAGAGTAAGCCGGGACCCGGTCTCCAGCTGATTGAGGCCGACGTACCGAAGCCGGGACCCGGCGAGGTCCTTATTAAGGTAAAGTACGCTTCCATATGCGGGAGCGACGTACACCTTTACAAGTGGGATGAGTTTGCCCAGACCTCTTTAAAAAGGTTGCCCAGAATAATCGGACACGAATCCGCCGGGGAAGTGGTTGAACTCGGGCCGGGCGTTGAGGGGTTGAAAGCGGGGGATTACGTGGGAGTTGAAACCCATATAGCCTGTGGCCACTGTTATCAGTGCCGTATAGGGAAACCCCACGTGTGCCAGAACCTTGAAGTTCTGGGGTTCAACAGGGACGGTGCTTTCGCCGAGTACATGGTCATACCCGCCGAGAACGCGTGGAAGATACCGGAGGGCATACCGAAGGATTGGGTTCCCCTTATGGAGCCTATGGGTAACGCCGTCCATACCGTCCTCGCCGGCGAGATAACCGGCAGGAACGTCCTCGTCGTGGGTACAGGCCCCATAGGGGCGATGGCCGTAGCCGTGGCCAAAGCCGCCGGCGCCAGAAAGGTGATAGCGACCGATATAAACGACTTCCGTCTGAAGATAGCGAAGAAGATGGGGGCGGATATAGTCCTCAACCCGGAGATAGACGACGTACGTACGGTCGTGATGGAGGAGACCGGAGGCAACGGTGTGGACGTGGTTCTGGAGATGTCCGGCAATCCCAACGCCCTTGATCAGGGGCTGAGTCTCATAACCAACGGTGGATGGGTCGGTCTGCTCGGAATATACGGCAAGAACCGGATAGACATACCCATGAACGACGTCATAATGAAGAACCTCACACTGTACGGTATAGTTGGCAGGAAGATGTACGAGACCTGGGCTGTAACGACAGCCCTGCTTGAGAGCGGGAAGGTGGATCTATCTCCACTCATAACCCACAGGGTAAGTCTGGAGGAGTACGAGGAGGCCTTCAACGTCATCTTTCAGGGCAGGGCCATGAAGGTCATGTTTGAGATAGACCCCTCGTAAGATGGACGAGAAGGAACTGGCCCGCCTGATATGGCGTTTCATGGAGGACGGGGAGAGACTCAAGCTCATACCCCGTTCGGGTTGGTGGTACTACGGCATAAAGGAGCCGGAGAGCGTCGCGGACCATACCCTCGCCGTTGCCATGTTAACCTTCGTCGTAGCCTCTTTTCTGAGGAGGCAGGGCGTTGCCGTAGACCCCTACAGGGCGACGGTGATGGCCGTATTCCACGAATTAGGGGAGAGCCGTATAGGGGACGTACACCTTGAGGCCCGCAGGTACATACCACCTGAGAAGCTGGACGAGGCGGAAAGGAAGGCCTACGAGGAGGTGATCGGTGTCCTTGGGGACGTGGGAAAGGAGATTCTCAGATTGTACGATGATTTTGAAAATAGGGGAAGTAACGACGCCCTCGTAGTCAGGGCAGCGGACAAATTAGAACTTCTCTTTCAGGCCCTGACTTACGAGAAGCACGGATACCGCACCCTTCAACCCTTCTGGAATACGGCTGAGAACATGAGGGACTTCGGACACTTTCCCCTCCTCAAAGCCCTGTATGAGGTGTTGGTCGGTTTGAGGTCAGAGGAGGGAGAGGAGCCGACGGAGTAGGGAAGGGTTGACGGCTTCGTACCTGTACAGTCTGTAGGCTCTATCCGTCCACTGCCTCTTATATGCACTCTCCCCCTTCATGAAGTTGAACTCCCGGAACCCCCTCCGGTGATAGGAGGTTATTACGTCAAAGATGAGTACCCGGTAGAAGTCCCCCCTGTCTTCGTAGCCGGCGAGGTAGGAGAGGACAACGTCTCCGGACTCTATGACGTAGTTTGTGGCCAGAACTTCCTCACCTCCACGCAGCACCCATACTTTCAGCATACCCTTCCGCATAAGATTACGAAGGATCTCCCTCTGGACGTCCACGTAATCGGGATCTGAGAATAGCCCCTTGGGATGCCTTCGCCTTATCCTCTCCACCGTCCAGTCGTAGAGGCCCATCGGATCCCCTTGAACGATCTCCGGACTGCCGAAGTGCCTCCTTATCCTGTTCCGTGAGTTCCGTACGTTCTTCCACACGTTCCTTGAGAAGGATCTCCTGAGATCTTCAGAATCTTTGTACGATTGCAGGGGTACGTAGTATACCTTACTCCACGAGACTTTCCACCCTATCTCCACACTCTCAAGTACTCTCCGGAATCGGGAAAACTCCAACAGGTTCTTGAAGACCACCCGATAGTACCTGCTTCTAAGAACGTCTTGCAGCTCCCCTACGGTAAGGTCGCTATCCCACCAGTCCACTAAGTCCTGAACGGTGTACTCTAACCTCCTGGCCCGTCCCACCCTCCTTATGACGAAATCGCCGAGATCCTCAACTACATCACTCCCTCTTTGCACGTACGCTTTCAGAATGGCCTTTATCTCCGGATCGTCAAAGACGAAGTACTCTCTCATAGGGAGTTCAGAAGTTCGTTCATACGGGAGAGGAAGCGTTTCAGGTACTCCTTATCCTCATCGGTCAGATCGGCCTCCTTCAGCAGATCGGGACGAAAGAGGAGGGTCCTTTTAAGGGCGTACTCCCTCATCCACTCCTTTATCTTCCCGTGATGGCCGGAGAGCAGGACCTCGGGGACTTCCTCGCCTTCGTACTCACGGGGGCGGGTATAAAGCGGAGGCTCAAGGAGGCCCGAATGCAGGGAATCCGTTTCGGCCGACTCCCTGTGCGTAAGTACTCCGGGAAGGAGACGGGCTACGGCGTCTAATACTACCAGGGATGCCAGCTCACCGGAGGAGACGACGAAGTCCCCTATGGACAGTTCCAGATCAACGTATCCGTACACCCTCGCGTCCACCCCCTTGTAGTGTCCCCCCGCCAGTATAAGGGAGGGTAGTTGAGAGAGTTCAATTACTGCGTCCTGCGTCAACCTTTTCCCTGCTGGGGAGAGGAGGACTACCGGTGCATCCGGTATCCATCTTTTCGCGTGCTTTATAGCTTCCACGAAGTAATCCACCTTCAGGAGCATCCCCTCACCGCCCCCGTACCTGTAATCCTCAACGTCCTTGGGACCGGGAGCGTAGTCTATCGGGGAGAAGAACCTGACCTCAAGCGCTCCCTTATCTATAGCCTTCTTCAGGGGGGCGTACCTCATGGGACTCCTGAAGTACTCCGGGAACAGGACCACTACGCCTACCTTCAAGTTCCCTATTCTAAGGAGGACGGAAGTTTACGCTTTACCTTACGAACCTCAGGATGGTAAAGATGATGCCGGATAGTGCAAGGAGTTGAGATACCCAGAAGATGAACATCCACTTGATGATATCGGCCCTCATACCCTGCATTTCGGCACGGAGTTTGCCTATCTCGTTCCACACCTTCGCTATCTCCTTATGAACTTCTGCCCGTAGTTTTCCTATCTCCTCCGCCAACCTCCGGTCGAACCTCTCTTCAAGAACCTGAAATAGATCTTCCCTCGTCCTCCTCCTCTCCTCCTCAACTACCTCAAGCAGGGCATTTACCCCGTCCTCGCCGAGTTTCTCTTTCAAAACGTTTAGAGCGGAGAGTTTACCCATTCCAACGCCTATTATAAGGGAGAAAATAAAAAGGGGGGCATTTTGCCCCCCTATGCTGTGGATAGGCCTATTTTAGCGTACTATGAACTTGGTGAAGGTCGTGCGGTAACCGGTACTTACGCGCAGGACGTACACGCCGGAGGGTAGTTTCCCGGTCCTGAGTGTAACTTCACCATCCGTATTGCCGGAGTACAGACGTTTGAGGAGTTTTCCGCTCGGCGAGAAGATGTCCACCTTCAGCGGAGCTTCGGCAGGGGATACCACGTCTATCACGGCACCCTTGGATATGGGCTTGATATATACCTTCGGAGGAACGATCCTGGCCAGAGCCTCACGTACTTCCGTGGAAGGAGAATATCCCACGAGGGCGAAGGTCACGGTCTGACTCTCACCGGGGGCGAGGGTGAAGGGACCGGCGGAGGCCACGACGGACCAGTCGGCAGCAGAGGAGCCACTCTGGTTGAGAGTTCCGTCCATGAACTTCCACTTGATAGAATCGGGGGTACCGCCGTATACGTACGTACTGTTATCTATAGCACTCAGGTTGGCCGGTGTGGAAGGATCAACGAGAGCAACACCCGCGCCGTACGTGGAGCTCCCGTCGTACGTGTACACGAGGTTGAGCGAGGAGTCAACCCCTACCATATCGTCGGAGTAGGAGCTTCCTATGTCAAAGTCGGCGAATACGCCTATGTACAGGTTGTTTACCGTGGACGATCCCTCGTTTATGAGGGTGTACCTCAGGAATACCCAGTTGGGTCTGTAGGTGTCGTAGGCGTAAGCCTCAAGGTCAAGCCTTATTCCCTTAGGCGACGGATGAGCAGCGTCGTTCCAGCCACCGGCACCGTTCTGGTCACCGTACAGGGGTGTACTCCTCATCATACCTCCCCAGTACCGGGAGATGTCACCACCGTCGTACCAGGAATCGGGTACGTAGTTCCTGCTGTCTCCAAAGGCCACACCGCCGTAGAAGAGATGGTTGTTCCCACCTTCAGGGAAGATGAAACCTATACCGGAAGTGTGATCGGGGTCGCTCCAACCTATTCCACCGGTGGCTATGCTTATGCTGAGGGCGGCATCACCCGTGTCTATGGTTATCATGTCAACGGGTGTACCTATGGTCAGGTTGAACCGGATGGTGTCCACGTATCCACCGCTGTTGGCTGTCAGGTACATCTCAAAGGGTACGCTCATACCCACAAGAGCGGTAGGGCTAACCTGAACGGTGAAGGGATCGGAGGAGTTGTCAACCGTGGACGATACGGCGATGTTCCCGTAGAAGGAGGAGTTATCCGTTATGGTAACGTAGGAGGAGGTGGTGGCCAGAGTGGCCGAAGTGTTGTTGGCGTCGGCCCCACCGGAGTTCCGGAGTTCCACTATTATGTTGACCGTCTCACCGGGATCCAGTATGCCGTTGTTATTGCCGGCGGCGTCGTCAACCGTTATGTTGGTAGCGGACAGGTAGGGATCCGTAGCGGTGGGTACCTGCTGGATAGAGTTCCAGACGTTCAGCCTTCCCCAACCGCAGTTGTTGTTGGGGTAGGATGCGCAATCACCGTAGTGATCGGCGTAATCAAGCAGCACGTTGTATACGGTCGTGAAGTCAAGGGAAGGATTCCTCTGGAATAGCAGGGCTATGGCTCCCGTCACGTGGGGAGAGGCCATGGACGTGCCGTCCATGCTGGTGTAACTGGAGGATCCGTAGGCGGAGCGCACACCCACACCGGGGGCGGAGATGTTGGGTTTTATGTAGTTCCAGTCGCTCCGGGGCCAGTAGGTGGGGTCGTTCCAGGGGCTGGAGCTGGGAGCGGGACCACGGGATGAGAAGCTGGCGACGTTATCGCTGTTGTCCGTGGCACCCACACCTATTACGGTGGGGAAGTTACCCGGAGTTCCGGCCGTTCCGCTACCGGGTCCGCTGTTCCCTATGGCGAATACGGGTATGATGTTGGCGGATCGCCATGCGAGGACGTCGCTCCAGTATTCGGTATTGGTCGTAGCGGCACTTCCCCAGGAGTTATTTACGGCCACTATGTTGTACCCGCTGTCCACCTTCCACTCGGTTATCTTCTGGAAGCCGTCGTGTATGATGGATGTTAGGGTGCTACAACCGGTACCTCCAAAGATCCTTACCACCGCTATGTTCGCACCGGGGGCTACGCCTATATCCTCGGTAAAGGGTCCAAGCCCATCTCCACCAACGATCGTCCCGGTGGTATGGGTACCGTGGTAGTAACAGCTGGACTCGTCGGTAGGAGTTGAGGATCCTCCATAAGCATCGTACCAGTGGGCTACCTTTCCGCTGATGGCCGGATGGGAAGCTATAACGCCGGAGTCCATGGATCCGACCAGGACACCGCTTCCGTCTATGCCGAGGTTTATCCATACGGAGTCGGCCATTATCTTGCTTACGCCCCATGCGACGGCGTCGGGGGTTATGTCAGAGGCGTCTCCCGGTCTAAAGAGGGGGCGGAGGAAGATCTCCTTATCCTCAACTATGCGGTCAACGTTAGGATCCGCGGATAGGGCTACGATCTGCGAGGGAGTAGCCTCAAAGGCTATCATGTTCTGTATCCAGAATCTCTTGTACTCCGTTATACCGATGGCCTCAAGCTTCGCCACCACGGCCGGCTGGGTGCGATTCGCAAGGTCCTTAACGCTCTGGAAGAAGGCCCTTACCACCTGCGGTGTCCTCCGGGCTTTGGTGGAGTACATCCTCAAGAAACCTTCGTAGTCCGGCTGCTCCTTCAGGTAAACTATCACCCTGAACTTCTGATCCGGAGCAGCACCGCTTAACTTGGCCTCAAGTTGCGGCTCTATAAACGCTGCCGTTAGAAATAACATCATGGTACCGGTATTATACGGGAAGGAAAGGGGCGGGTGGTCAGACGGTTGGTATCCGATGGGTACCGTACGGGGATAAGGTGTAATCACGGTTACGGGTTTAGAATCTGCACCACGGATGCGGTACGTCTTCTTCGGCAGCGGTGAGATAGCCCGCCTTACCCTGAGCGAACTCCTGAAGTACGGGTCTCCTGTCCTCGTAGTAACCCGTCCCGACCGTCCGAAGGGGAGAAAACGCCGTCTTACTCCCACACCGGTTAAGGCCCTCGCCGTGGAAAGGGGGCTTGAGGTGGTCACGCCCGAAAATCCTAATAGGTCGGATTTCGTGGATTTTTTAAAGAGTTTAGGCGTTGATTTCATCTTCCTTGCCGACTACGGTAAGATTCTCAGGCGGAACCTCCTTAACGTTCCGAAGGTCGCACCCCTGTGCATGCATCCTTCCCTGCTGCCGAAGTACCGCGGTGCCGCCCCCATAGAGTGGGCGTTCTTCAACTGCGACGAGATAAGTGGGGTTACGGTCTTCGTCATGGAGGAGAAGGTGGACGCCGGTAAGGTAGTCCTCAGGGAAAGCCTCATAATAGACCCCTGCCACAGGACGAAGGGGGAAGTTTTACCGGATTTTGCCCGCCTCGGCGCCCGCCTCCTTTACGAAGGCGCCCGCCTACTCTACGAGGGAAAGGTCAAACCGGTCCCGCAGGAGGGGGAGGTATCCTACGCCCCGAAGCTCAGACCGGAGGACGAGATCGTCCACCCCGAAGAGGGGGTAAGGCCCACGGTAGGCCGGATAAACGGTCTTTCACCCGACCCCGGCGCCCGCTACCTCTGGAGGACCCGCAACCTTCACCTGAAGCTGTTAAAAGCAGAGCCTTACACCGGTAGTCAAATCCCGCCGGTTGGGGAGTTCGCGTACGTCAGGGAGGAAGACGCCCTTCTCCTCGGCTGTTCCGACGGTGCCGCCCGTATCCTCAGCCTGAAGGTGGCCGGCAAACCGAGAGCGCTCTCCCCGAAGGAGTTTGCCAACGGGTATCTCAGAAAATGAAGTGGTTCAGACGTATAAAGTACTCCCACGAGATATTTACCACGCTGCTCATGGCGGTTTATTCCCTGAGTTTCGCCGTCGTTGATAGCCGCTTGTTCTCCGTTTCGCTCCTGCTCGCAGCCGTATCCCTACTGTACTTTCCCATATACCTCGCCGTCACGTGGATGCTCCGTCTGGCGCCCCTTGAGAGGAACCTCTTCCTGCCCCTTGACATAGCCCTGGTCGTGGGGACGATAACCAACGTGGTGAGCATAGGTAGTCCGGCCTTCTTCGCCATAATGTTTATAACCCAGATCTTCATAATCGCCCTCGGATTCTTCTGGAGCGCCTACGAGTTCACGAGGGAGGGCAGAGCATGGCAGTTCGCCATCTCCTTTGGCATCTGGTTTATGGTGGTCGTTAGCGTGGACGCCGCATTCTCCGTAAGGGAGGGTTCCGGAGTATGAGGTTGAAGGTGAAGAGGCTGCACCCGGACGCGAAACTGCCCACGAAGGCCTATCCGGGAGACCTCGGATACGACCTCTACGCCCTTGAAAGGGTGGTACTGAGGCCCCTTGAACCGGTGGCCGTACCCACGGGGATAACGGTTGAGTTCCCCGAAGGGTGGGGGGCCTTCATTAAGGACAGGTCCTCCATGGCGTTGAAGGGCGTGCATACCCTCGCCGGCGTCATAGATAGCGGATACCGGGGCGAGATAAAGGTGGTTATGGTATCCCTGAGGGGAGAAGTGGTCGTAGAGAAGGGGCAGAAGATAGCCCAGATGGTACCCGTCAGGGTCGTGGACTGGGAGATAGTGGAGGGGGAACCCTCACGGAGCGAGAGAGAGGACAGGGGCTTCGGTAGCTCGGGAAGTTAGAATACCAGGAGGTTGTCGGAAAAGGCGCTCTCCCCGAGGCTCTCGTGGGTTGAGAAGAGGAGAGAGAAGGCGTTCCCGCCGTAGAAATACGTCAGGAAGATGCCGAAGGTGTTCCCGGACGTCCGGTACATCCCTCCTATGGAGACCTTATCCATCCTCACGTAGGAGAACAAAGACAGATCCACGTATATCCCCGGTCTGGATACCGCTACGGCGCGCAACCCGGCCCCTTCCCTCCTTACCTCCACTTCCGCAGCAAGGAGGGGAGTAATCACGTACCCGGCAGATACCCTCAGTATCAGAGGGGTACTCCACCCTTCAAAGGAGAGGATACCCCCGCCGTGTTGACTCCTCAGTCTTCCTACAGAGCTGTACCCGTAGAGGGCGGAGAGTCCCACCTTCCCAAACCTTACCGCAGCGTATCCCGAATAGTCCGAAAATAGGCTGTCTCCCGTCCCGTAGTACCTGACTCCGAGGGAAACCGAGTGGAGGGAGAAGGACAGGAAGGCTTCGTTAACGGAGTAGAACATCCTCCCCCCTCCGAAGCGAAAGGAAGGTAAATCGCTAACTTTTACGGGAAACAGAAGGTTATCCCCACCGAGAGGATAGGTACCCCTCAGGTCGGATACGAACGTTATCAGAGTCCACGGCACACCATTACGTTGTTTACGGTCTGCATCAGGAACTCCTGTATGGCCAGACCTATCTTGTTGGGTTCGGAGCCAAAGACGACGAGATCCACGTCGTTCTTCGCCGCCCAGTGGGCGAGCTCCATGGGTATATCACCGTCAAGGACGACAGGCTCCGTCCTCACTCCCGGTACGGATTTGGAGAGCTCCATCTCT
Source organism: Caldifarciminota bacterium (assembly GCA_015490465.1). Lineage (GTDB taxonomy): Bacteria > Hydrothermota > Hydrothermia > LBFQ01 > LBFQ01 > JAADCS01. Next base: position 1,988 of record WFXS01000115.1, on the reverse strand, counting down.
ATCTCAAACCTCAGCTCCGCCTTGAGGTCGTCCGGTATGAGGTTGTAGAAGTGGGTGTCTATGACGTGAACGCGGTAGAGGGTCGCCCCGAAGCTTTTGGCTATGGCGGAAGATATGAGGAGGGCAATCCTATCGGTGGGTTTGAAGCTGTGGGTCACGGCGATCTTCTTAGGTATCCGGAAGGAGGAGTTCACGAGGAGTACGTTCCTGTCCGACTTCCTTATAACGCCAAGGGCCGTACTGCCTATGGGTATACGGGACCTCCCCGCTCCCCTGAAGCCCATAACTATCAGGGAGGAGTTGCGTTCTCCGGCGAACTTTACTATGGTCTCGTCCGGTACGCCTTCCATCTCGTGTACCTTCCCCCCTCCGCTCCCGTACCTCCTGCTCATCTCACGGAACATCTCCTCCTTGGCCCGGTTAACGTTCTGAAGGAACTCCCTGTTCCATCCGAGGACGGTCATGTATATGTCCGGGAACTTCGGGAAAACCCCGACGTAATCCACCACGTCCCCCATAGTTTGGGCCAGACCTTCGGCCCAGCTCCTCACCTGCTCGCTATTTTCGGATAGGTCAACTGCGGCGAGTATCTTATGAAAGATTCGCAAGGTTCAATCCTCCTTTTTCGTTATTATTTCTATGCCCGGAAGGTCCTTGCCGGACAGGAACTCAAGGGCGGCACCCCCACCCGTAGAGACGAAGTGGAAGTCCTCGTACGGTATGTGGAAGGTGGATATGGCCGCTACCGTATCTCCGCCTCCCACCACGACCTTCTTTCCCTCCTCCTTGAAGGCGGACAGGAATATGGCCAGAAGTTTGGTTCCGCATTCAAAGTCCTCGCACTCGTAATAACCGAGGGGGCCGTTCCAGAAGACCATGTTCGCCCCCTTCAGGCCGTCCCGGTACCTCTTTACGGTCTCCCATCCGATGTCGTACCCTATTAGTCCGTCGGGTATATCCACCCCCTCCGTATCCCTGACCTCGTAGTCCCTTCCGCACTCCTCCACCGGAGCCGTGGCGCACACGTGATCCACGGGGAGGGCCACCTTATCCCCGTACCGGTTCAGGAAGTCCTTCGCCCAGTCAAGATGCTCCTCGTCAACTATGGAGTTCCCCACCTCTTTACCCAGAGCCTTCAGGAAGGTATAGGCCATTGCCCCTCCGATGTACAACCTGTCGGCCTTCTCAATCAGGGACTCAAGTACGGGTACCTTGTCCTTGACCTTGGCTCCGCCAAAGAGGACGTGGAAGGGTTTCTCCGGGTTGTCCCGTACGGTCGTCAGAGCCTCCACCTCCTCGGCCATGAGGAGACCGGCGTAACGCTTATCGTAGAAGTTCTTTATCGCATGGACGGATGCGTTCCTCCGATGGGATACGCCGAAGGCGTCGTTCACGTAAACCTCACCGAAGCGTCTTAAGGCTTTGGCGAATTCGGGGTCGTCGTTCTTCTCCCCCTCCCAGAAACGCAGGTTTTCAAGGAGGACGACCTTTTTATCTTCGGGGGCGTCACCGTTAACCACGTCCTCCACAAAACCCACCTCACTTCCCAACTTTTCGGACAGGTACTTAACTATGGGTTTCAGGCTGAGCTTCTTATCCTTACCCTTCGGCCTCCCCGAATGGGAGGCTACCACCACCTGCGAGGCTCCCGCCTCAAGGAGAAACCTAATCGTGGGGAGGGTCCTGTCTATCCTGTACGTATCGCTTATCTTACCGTTCTTCACCACGTTGTAGTCCACCCTGAGAAGGACCCTCTTCCCTTTAAAGGCCTCAGGCTCATCCTTTACCGTAAGCAGTCTCATAGGTGGGTTATTTTACCCCTGAAACGAGGAAGGCAGGCTCTACCTTCCCGTTCTCCTGTTCACCACGGCGTCGGGTGGTCGTACGTAGAGGGGAGAGAAGCGGGGATCCAGAGCCAGTCCGAGACCGGCGAAGTAAAGGGGAAACAGGTTGGAGGCCCTGAGGCGATCATCCGGGTTATCTATGAG
>WFXS01000114.1 GCA_015490465.1 Caldifarciminota bacterium | reverse complement strand
GGACCTTCCTTGAACTCGGGCAATCCACCGGCCATTTTCTCCTCCGTTTGCCCTTCCCGGGCTTGAACCTCCTCACCGGCCGGGGGCGGGGACTCGGTGGGGGTCTCCTGAGGCTGTGGCTGGGGCATCTCCCCTTCCAGGGATTCCGTTGCGGACTGGGGTTGGGGATCGTTCTGGGCAAGCAGTATGGCCCCTCCCGTTATCAGTACGGATAAAATTCCTATTCCAAAAAATCTGCGCATAGGACGTTAGTATAAGGGAGTCCTTAGGCTACTTTCGGGTCGTAAGGTACACAAAGAACGGGGCGCCCACTATACTCATGATGATGCCTACGGGAGGGTCTATACCGAGTACGAGCCTGCCTATACCGTCCGACAGAAGGACCAGGATGCTCCCCACTATCCCGGAAAACAGGTAGAAGGACTTCCCCTCCCTTATACCTATACCCCGGAGGATGTGGGCGGACATTATCCCAACGAATCCTATGATCCCCACGAAGGAGGTGATCAGGGCCACGAGGACGGCGCTCACCACGGTAATCCGTACGACCGTAAGACGGGGATCGTACCCGAGGGCCAGGGCCTCCTCCTCGCCGAGGGATACGGCGTCCATATCCCTATCGTAAAGCAGGAGGTAGATCAATCCGACGAAGGAAACGGCCGTTATAAGGGCTATGGGAATAAGGTCGCCGTACTCGTAGAACCTGCCGAGGGTCCCCCAGAGGGCGTAGAAGGTACGGGAGGCCTCAACCCCGGCCATCATGAAGAGAAGGACGGCTACGGATGAGAAGAACATTCCCAGACCTATGCCCATAACCGGTATCAGGATCCTGTCCACCCTCCTGACCGTAGCAAGGAGCAGGACGCCCACGAGGGCCGAACCGAGGAGCGCCCAGAGGAAGTCAAGGGCTGGCATCTTAAGGATCTCCGCAAGGGCCACGCCGAACACTGCCCCTCCGGATATGCCGAGGATATAACCGTCGGCGAGGGGGTTGTTGTACACCCTCTGCAGGGCCGCCCCCGTACTACCCAGAACCACACCGGAGGTGAGTCCGAGGATCACCCTGATACTCCGCAGGACAAGGATGTATCCGGAGAAGACCCTGCCCGCCACCAGCTCAAAGACCACCGCAAACAGGAGGAGAACGATGAGGAGAAGTTTACGCCTTGAAGACAAATTACACGTAAGCGTACCTTAAGACGAGGGACCTGAGCATACGGGCATCTCGCATGTACTTGGACACGGGGTACTCGTTTATGAAACCGTACCCACCGAAGATCTGGGTGGCCTTCTCCGTCATGAAGGTCGCCGCGTCTACTACCTGCCAGACCGCAGAGTTGAGGTTCAGATCCTCAGAAAGCAGGAGGCTCTCCGACGCCTTAAGTCTGGCGTACCCCTCGTTCAGAAAACGTCTTATCTCCTCGTACTCGTATACGGGTCTTCCGAAGGCCTTCCTCTCTCTGGAGTACCTTAAGGCCTCGTCGTAAGCGGCGAAACCCACGCCCACGAGGGCGGCGAGGTCGTAGAGAAGAAGACGCTCGTCCGGTCTGGAGCCGGCATCCCCCTCCGGAACGAACTCCCCCCTGTACCACCTTATTCCCCTGAGTCCTACGGCCTGAACCTCCTCGCCGTTGAACTTCCCGACCTTCCCGCTGTAATAGACTTGCTGCGTTCCCCCTCTGGCCAGAGTCCCGCCGTGGACGGGAGCATAATCGCTTAAACCGTTCTCTAACATGGCAAGGGCCGTACCGACGAGTACGCCCGTACTGCCCTCCCCACGGGAGAGGGTCAGGACTATACCCACCCTAACACCGAGGGGCAGCTCGTTCACCTCCTCTGAGATCGTACCCATCTCCCGAAGTTCCCGCATGACACCCTCAACGGCATCCGGAGAGTCAAGTTCCAGGACCTTCGGTTTCAGGACCTTATAGGAGAACTCCTCGTATATGCCCAGTACTTCCCTGTACTCCTCCATCATAGCGGCTATTTTACCCCCGTTACCTCCCCTCTATAAAGCTCAGTTCCATGTACGTGAACGTAGAATCCTTGTACGATGCGGCTTCCGGAGTGTACACGTACTTCACCTGTCCTACCCCGTCGCACCACCACATATCCATGGCATGCAAGGTTACGTCCGGCAGTTCCCCTCCCATAAAGAGGTCGTACCTTACCTTCGCGCAGAAGGTAAACCTCCTGTAGGACGTCTCCGTATTTTCAAAACCCTCAACCGTGGCCCGTATACGGAAGCGTACGTTGTAGGTGTCCACGGAGTCCGGGACGGTGTCGTACCCCTCCGGATACACCCGGACCGTGGCGTTCCCTTCGGCCACATCCCACGAGGCTCCGGGATCGGCCAGAGTGTAGAATATCGGCGTTTCCTTCTCTCCTCCCTCCGTTTCGGTCTCAACGAAGTGGGGTCTTCCGTCCAGAATAACGCTGAAACGGGGTGGGAGAAAGTTAAGGGGGTCGGACACGATAACGAGCGTGTCCTCTTTCAGGTAGTAAACGATAGTGTCCGCAGTACAGTAGCAGTCGGGATGGGGGTCGTAGGGATTGCAGAGGAGGTCCTCCTTACAGGCGTACTGCTTTTTAACGTACACCCTGCGAGCGTCGTAACCCTTGTAGACGGTGTCACCGATGATATACAACGTGTCCGGTGTGTAGTACCTTCCCTGAGGTTTCTCGTACTCGCCGTTTATCACCAGTCTGGAGGTGTAGCGGTACATGATACCCACCTGCATGGGGACGTAAATTCCGGGCGTAAACCTGTACCGGCAGCCGAAAACGCCCAAAAGGAGCAAACCCGCAAGTATGCCTCGCCTCATCCCTCTACGATCTCGTAGATAAGGGGACTACGTTCCACCTGCTCCTCCCCTATGGTGAAGGCGTTGCGCAACCTGTTAAGGGCCTCGTCCAATTTCTCCTCGTCGTTGGCGAACACCCGGAACACGGCTTCCCCCTTCTTCACGTAATCTCCCGTCTTCTTCAGGGTGAAGACGCACACCTTATGGTCTATCCTGTCTTCCTTCCTGAGGCGCCCCGCACCGAGTACGACGGCTGCCCAGCCTATCTCCTTGGTGTTCATGGAGGTTATGTAGCCATCCTCTTCGGCCTTTACCACGGCCTCGTACTCCGCCCCTACGAAGTCTTCCCTCTCTATGGCCGAATAATCGCCACCGTGGGCCTCCACCATCTCCCTGAACTTCCTGAGGCCCCTGCCGTCCCTTATGGCCTCGTCTATGAGCTCCTTGCCCACGTCCACGCTGTCCACCTTCCCGCCGAGTTTGAGCATCCATCCGCCGAGGGTTATCACTATCTCCCTGAGGTCCTCCGGGCCGTGTCCCTTAAGGATCTGAACGCTCTCGCATATCTCACAGGAGTTACCAGCGGCCCAGCCGAGGGGGACGTTCATATCGGTTATGAGGGCCACCGTCTTAACCCCGTATCCGTTACCTATGCCTACCATCGTCTCCGCCAGTTTTTTGGCATCCTCGTACCTTTCCATGAAGGCCCCGCTCCCCGTCTTCACGTCCAGGACCAGGCCTGTAAGCCCTTCCGAAAGCTTTTTAGACATTATGGACGCGGATATGAGGGGTATGCTCTCAACCGTGGCCGTGGCATCCCTGAGGGCGTATATCTTCCTGTCGGCGGGGGCCAGCTCTTCGGTCTGGCCTATTATGGAGGCCCCCACACCGAGGACCACCTTCTTGAACTCCGGTACGGATAGGTCCGTGCGGTATCCGGGTATACTCTCCAGTTTGTCCAGAGTGCCACCGGTATGGCCGAGCGCCCTCCCCGATATCATGGGTACGAGTACGCCGTAAACGGCCACTAACGGGGCGAGGGGTATGCTCACCTTGTCCCCTACCCCTCCGGTGGAATGCTTGTCAACGCGGGGAAGCTCCGTCTCCCACGTTATGGGCTTTCCGCTCTCTATCATGGCGCGGGTCAGGTTCAGGGTCTCCTCCGGATCCATGCCCCTTATGAAGGTGGCCATGAGAAAGGCGGCCATCTGGTAGTCGGGTATATCACCCGCCGTGTACCCGTCAACCATAAAGCGTATTTCCCCGGCCGCAAGTTTGTGGCCGTCCCTCTTCTTGCGGATTATTTCAAGAGCGTTCACACCCGGATTCTATCGCCGTAAGGGGAGCGTATGCGTCAGTCCACGTCGTAGGGATCCACGTCCCAGATCCTCTGGCCACTGAGGGGCAGGCGGAAGATCTCCTCGGCCACCTCCCTTATCCGTACCGGGCTGTCCGATAGAACGGTTACCCGGACCCTGTACCATCCTCTGAGGCGGGATATGGACGGGTAGTAGGGTCCCCAGAGGGTGGCTTCGCCCTCGTACCCGTTTACGAAGTCGGCGAGTACCTCTTCGTTCTTCCTCCATGCACCTTCGTCCTTCGTCCGGACCTCAAATATGGCCATCCTGCGGAAGGGGGGTAGGGCGAGGTTCCTGCGCGAGGCGTACATCTCATCGTATATCCTTTCCGGTGACCCCTTAGTTATGGCCTTTATCACCCGGTGGTAGGGCATACGGGTCTGTATTACGGCCACCCCCCCCGTCCGGATCCTCCCCACGACCTGCATAAGGGTCTGGTAGGTCTTCTCCTCCGCCCGAAAGTCGGCCGGCCTTGAGAGAAAGGAGTCGGCGTTCAGAACGCCCACGAAACCGACGTTCCTGAAGTCCAGCCCTTTGACCACCATCTTCGTACCGACCAGTATCCTGACCTCACCCTTTCCGAAGGCTTCCAGGGCCTTTATGACGTCCCTGCGCCGCCTCACGGAGTCCGTATCCAACCTCGCCACCGGTACGCCGTACTCTTCCCGGAGTATATCTTCCACCTTCTGGGTACCCGTCCCCGACCCCCTCAGGTTGGGGCCACGGCATACGGGACAGGTGGCAGGAGGAAAGGTGCTGTACCCACATACGTGACACTTCAACCTCCCGTCCCTGTGGAGGGCGAGGACCGTATCGCAGTTTATACACCTTATGGGATTTCCACAGTCCTCGCAGTAGTAGTAGGGCAGAAGCCCTCTCCTGTTTAGAAAGACTATGGCGTTCTTCCCTTCCCTGAGCGTACGGGTCAGCTCATCCCTGAAGGTTTCGGACAGGGGTTCCGGGTTCCCCCGCATGTCCACCACCTCTATCCGGGCGTTCCCCGAAGGGTATATCCTCTCCCGCAGACGCAGAAGTACGTACTTGCGCACAACCACGTTGTGGTAGCTCTCAAGGGAAGGTGTGGCCGATCCGAGGAGGGCCACGGCCCCGGACCTGTAGGCCCTCAGTACGGCGACGTCCCGCGCGTTGAAGAGGGGAGGGCGGTCCTGCTCCTTGAAGCTCCCCTCATGCTCCTCGTCCACTATCACGAGTCCGAGGGACTTAAGGGGGACGAACACACCGCTCTTTACGGCCATCACCACCCTCACGTCCCCTTTCCGGGCGGCGAACCACACGTTGGCCCTCTGTACGGCGGTTATACCGCTGTGGAATACGGCGAACTTATCCCCAAAGGCCTCGTAGAAGGCCCGGGCCAGGTGATAGGATAGGAGTATCTCCGGTACTAAGACGAGGACGGACTTCCCGTTCTTCACGGCCTCCTCCGCCGCCTTTATGTAAACGAAGGTCTTACCTGACCCCGTTTCACCCCATAGGAGGAAACTCCTGTACTTCCCGGCCCTTATAGCCCCGCCTATGTGGTACAGCACCCTCTCCTGCTCCGGTGTGGGTTTCTCCGGTAGGGTGTACCCGTCGGCGTACTCAAGCGCCCTTATCTTGCCCGGTCTGGGGACGTGGTACCTCTCCTTCACTTTCACGTGGCCCCTCTCCGCCCACCTCTTGAGGAGCCGCCTGTAATCCTTTCCGAACCTCCTCTTTATGGACTTCAGGGTACGGCACCGGGACAGGTATCCCCATAGGTCAATATGGTCCATACGGGTTAATTTCGGGGGGTTTTTGCTTACCCTCCGGTAACATATCTCCGCCCTCTTTTGAAGTGACGGAGGCAGTATCAGGGGAAGGAACCTCTCCGGCGGTGTGAGGTAGTAGGGGGGGAGGACGTCAACAAGGTCAAGTATCTCCTCCGGTATCCGTATGTCCAGTTTCCGGTAAACCTCTCTCGCCTCCCCCTCCCACCCGGCTTTTCCCACCACCACGCCCGTAACCACGGAGTTCCTAACCGGGACGCTCACGACGTCCCCCCTGACCAGAGCCTCACCCCTGTAGGCGAGAGTCCCTATGGGTGTAAGTACGTTGTAAACCTCCATCAGGGGAGTGCTATCCTCCTTACGAAGTTAAACCTCCTTCTCCGCTCTATGGCGGCCCAACGCAGGGCCGTCTTCGTACGGGCTTTAAAGTGGTACTTCCGGGTGGCATCGGTTGACTCCGCGTGCCTCCTGTACCTGTACAGGACGGAGTGTATCCGCCCTATGGGGTAAAGCTCCGAGATCCTGAGGACGAGGTCGTAATCTTCGGCGAAGTGGGGAACGTTCCTCTCATCAAAACCGCCGAGGCGCTCAAGGACCTCCCTCCTGTAGGATCTGACGGCTCCGGCCCCCCCGACCCTGAGGATGTTGTTTATGCTGAACTCTAAGTGTTTGACTACGGGCAGTTCCGGTACGATCTTGCCCTCCTCGTCCACCACCTCGTAGTAGGAGACGGCCAGACCCACGGGGTTATCCCTGTGGTACTCGTATATCGTCCTTAACGCCCACGGTGTGTAGGTGTCGTCCGAATCCAGCTGGGCGACTATCCATCCCCTGCTCTCCCTAACGGCGATGTTCAAACACTCCGTCAGGGTCCTCCCGGCCGTCCTTACGAGCCTGATCCGGTTGTCTTTACGGGCGTACCTCTCCACCACGTCGGGTGTGGAATCCGTGGAACCGTTATCAACGATGACCATCTCCCAGTCCGGGAAGTCGTTGCTCAGTACCGACTCTATGGCCTCCCCTATGAACCTTTCCCGGTTCTTTACCGGCGTGATGACGGAGACCTTCGGCGAGTGGGGACGGGTCCTCAGAGGGTAGCCCATGGGTCGTTCCATGTACGCTCCCATCCGCCTTAGGAAGTCGTAAAAGATGGCCTCAACTTCCCTCTCGTAATTCGGGCCGTACATCAGGTAGTTAAAGGCCTCGCTGTGGAGCTTCCCGTAACCTTCTTTTTCGTTCTCCTCTGCTATAACCTCGTCCAATACGGCGTGCATCCTCCCCTCGGAGTAAAGGGACAGGAAGGCGTGGTACTCCCAGAGGGAACCGTACCTCTCCGCCCCTATCCGTTTTAAAAAGCCAGCTTCATAGAACCTGACCGGTCCCCTCCTCATGCCCTCGGTTATGTCGGGGTAGTATGCTGGCCTCTCCACCCGCCCGTCCGATATGTAGTTGAAAAGGACGACAGGGGATCGGGGTAAACTGTCCGGAAGGCGAAGAATTGCCGATCCGGGTGAGTACACCATAACCCACCCATCCGTGGGGAGGCCCTTTAGAGGATGTCCCTCGGGAAGGGGGTAAACCTTCATCGGTCAATTCTAAGCGGGCTGTGGGTTCAGAATCCGTACGCCGCGCCGATATGGAGGCCCACGTGTCCTCCCACGATGTAGGGGATACCGGATACCATCCCGGCTATTGATAGACCCCCCGCATGGAAGACGTACCCGACCCCAATACCGGCTATGGGTGTGCCTCCCAACCTCACTACCACGGTGGAACGTTCTCCTTCCCCAATGCCCACGAGGAAGTCGGCGTAAGCGTTCGGAAACTTATCGTGTACGGAGGGCTTACCGTTCTCGCGGAAAGTGAAGGAATATCCCGCAGATAGTTTAACGGATAGACGCGGAATACCCACCTTGATGTAGGGGTAGGCGTCGGCAGAGTAGTAGTCTCCCTTCCAGTCGGTCCCCGTTGAGTACCCCCGTACGATCCCACCCTGAAGGCCGAAGGATAACCACCCGTTGGGGGAGTACCCCAGACGTCCGTCCAGCCTGCCGTTTAGAATCACGCCGGCGGCCGCGGCATCGGGGGCAGCGAAGAACCATCCCGTGGATTGGGCGGATACACCGATCTCACCGGAGGTACCCGGACGGGTGCGCGCCTTTTCGTACTCCATGGGTACGGACGTACACCCAAACAAAAAGATCAAAAAGAACGCAAATTTCCTGTACACGTCAAAATCTTAAGGGCGGTTTACTCAGGGAGTTCGTCCCTCACGTCCTCGTGGGCCTTGTACTCCTCGCTTTGAAGCACCGAGGTTATGAAGTCGTCTATCTCCTTCTTCGTCAGAAAGGCCCCGGCGAGGAGTTTACCCGTGTACCGGTTGTTCTTGATCTCCCAGAACATGTAGAACTGCGGGAACTTCTCCTTGAGCTGTCTGTAGGCTATACCGTACTTGCTGGGCTTCTTGTAGTTCTGCTCTATGAAGAAGTGGTTTTCGTCCACCTCTATGAGGTTGAGGACAGCGCCGGTCCTGGTCTCCACCAGCTTCCACTTCAGGGGTTGCTCCTTCAGTACTTTCATGACCGGCTTATTATACGCCCGACCCTCACTCCACGGGCGCCCGTGCCACGTAGTAAGCCTTCCAGTAGGATAGCCTGACGTCGGCTACCGCCCGTTTGTAGTTGAGTATCGCGTTCCTGTAGGAGATCTCAACCTGCTTCAGGTCGGTGTAGGATATGCGTCCGTTCCTGTAGGCCTCACGGGAGAGTTTGAAGGACTCGCGGGCCATCTTCAGGGCCTCCCCGGCGGCCTTTAACCTCTCAAGGGTCCCCTCGTACTCTCTGAGGGCGTTTCTCAGATCCGTACGGGCCTTCTGCTCTAAAAATACCGCCCTCCTTCTGAGCGCATCCGCCTGATAGCGGTACCTCCTGTAGGAGTTGTAGGGTTTTAAACCGTCAAAGAGTGTCCAGTTAACTCCGAGCGTGGCCACCCAGTTGCTGCCCCATTTGTCCTCAAAACCGAGAGGGCGCTGGTAGTTGTAGGACACGGAACCGAACAACGTGGGGAGGAACGCCTTGATCTCCTCCTTACCTATTTCCTTAAGTATTCGGGCCTGCTCTTTGATGTACTCTATGTCCGCCCTCTGAATCGCCGTATCGGGAGGACCGTCGGGCAGGGCGAGGGTGTCCTTCAGGTTTATCTCCACGCTATCCGGAAGTCCGAGGATCAGCCTCAGGCTGGAGAGGGCCTTCTCGTAGGATTTGCGGGCGTTTGATAGGTTATAGCGGCTGTTCTCGTAGTTCACCTTCGCCCTCAGATAGTCCAGTCTGGTAGCCCGTCCGTTCCTGTAAGCCTCCTCAACCAGCTTGAGGTTCTCCTCCGCGAACTTATAGGATTCCTCCGCCACACCGTGGGCCTCTTTGGCCAGCAGGGTCATTACGTAAACCTGCCTTACGGTGTAGGCGTAGGCCTGCTTTTTGGCCTCGTAATCCTTCCACCTGCTTTCCAGCAGATCCTTCTGGAGAAAGTACCCTCTCTCCATCCTCCCCCAGGACCACAGGACCCGGCTGAGGGTAACCGAAAATCGGTAGTTGTGTGACCTTCCGAACTCAAAGGTATCAACGACGAAACTGTCCGGATAGGCTATACCCTGACCGGAACCGGGGGGTACCTCCACGAAGTGCCACCTGACGGGGGAGACCATCTCCATCTGCGCCACGTAGGAGTTGTAGGAGTATCCGAACTGAAACTCCAGCTTCGGCCACAGGGAGGAACCTATCTCCTTAACCTGCATCCTCAGAGCCTCCATGTCAAGGCTATCGGCGGCCAGGATCGGGTAATTCTTTAACCCCGTTTCAACCGCCAGATCTTCCGTGAGGTCAAGGGATACGAGCAGAAGGATCATACCTCCTCCACTCCTCTGAACATGAATGCCTTGAACGGTGATATACGGCTGTTGAACTCCCTGAGTAGGTCTCTCATATCCCCTTCCCTGTCCGGAGGGAAGTGGACAATTACCATGCCGGAGTACCCGGGCCAGACGTCGTCGTCCATCTGGGGGTCACTGCTACCCCCTTTACCCAGCACCTTCGGGATGAGCGTCCATCCCCGAAAGCCCCGTTCCTCCAGCTCTCTAAGGAACTCCTTTAAAAACGGGGCGCTACACACTACCATAGCCATCATGGTAGGTATTCTAACGGAGTTTGAACGATCGTTCAAATCGGTAGAGTAATAATCACCTTTTTGTTTGATTACAGGAGGTTTCTCCTTTATACTATCTGGAACATGGCGAAGGTATGGCCAGACTGGCACGATCGTTATGACTTTGACGAGTACATGGTGGAGCGCTTTGCCCCGGAGGCACCCGGTCTCTACCTGATAAGGGTAAAGGACGGGGAGTGGGACGAGTCCCTCCTCCTCGTAGACTCGTCGGATAACATAAAGGACGCCCTTCTGAGGATCCTGAGGTCTCCGGACGGCCCGGTTAAGGCGGCCATTTCTAACGGGGATATACTGGAGTTCAGGTTCTTCAAGGCGGTGGAGCACGAGAAGCTCAAGCATGATATCCTTGAAAACCTCGGATATACTGGGAACGCTGAATGATTTCCTGACCCCTCCGATATACGAGGGCCGGGGGAGATGGGCATCCATCATGGACGTTCTCAGGAGCGTCAAGACCCAGCAGTTGAGCGGCATATTCCTGCTCAAGAGCTCCGAGAGTCAGGTCTTCAACTTCGTGGACTACGGAAGGATCATAGGGAGCGTGGCCTTTGAAGGTGGCTCCATGTTTATTTACGACGACGATGAGTTCTTCCGTGAGAAGAGCGGCATGAAGCACATACGTCCCTTCCGTTACCGTTTCTCTCCCCTGAACAGCGACGTGGTTATGGTCGTCTCGGCTTTCCACAGGTCCTCAATAGTTATGGATACCATCACCCCCTTTCCGGAAAAGACGGTAAACGAGTTAATGTCCTTTGAATTCTCGGGTATCCTCCGCTGCTACTCTCCGTTAAGTTTCTCAACGGTATTCTTTGAAGGCATGCTATCCGGGGTCTTTTCCGGTGGTGAGGTGTTCAACCTGAGCGACCTCCTCAAGGCCGAAGGCGGGCTGTACGAGTTCAAGGTCTTCAGCGTAAAGGAGCAGCTTTACGAGAAGAGCTACGCCCAGCTGTTCAACATCCTTTACGAGGAGTTGAGGCACATCTACATCCGGGTATCTCGCAACGTTCCGGATTTTCACATCAAGGTCCGAAGGGAGATGTTAGAGAGGAGCTATTCGGATCAACTCCTTGACCCCATAATAGGCCTCGTTGAACCCATGGAGAACGACGTAATCTTTCACATTTCCGGTCGCAAGGGGTTGTACGTTTTTGAAAGTTTCCTTGAGGTCCTTGCGGAAACGATACAGGAAGAAACTTCCCTCTCCTCGTCTACGGTCAAAAAATTGCTTGACGATATAGAAAAGTTAAAGAAAAAGCTCAGGGAGGGGCAATGATAAGGACGCTGATAGCATCCGGCCTCATAACCATGGCTCTGGGATTTGAGGGCTTCAACCTCTTCATGTACTTCAGGAGTGTGAACGACTACAACCGCCGTATGGACGTGTATACGCTTCGGGAAAACACCCTTCGCCTTGAGTACTTTCAGGTGGTGAACGATAAGATAGGTTTCACCTCCACCCTGTACCAGATCAGGGATAACGCGTACGCCATCGGGGACAGTACCCTGATAACCCTTATAGACAGTCTCAAGGCCACCAGTGCCAGCGGGGACTTCGGAAGGTACACTCAGGCCATCCTCTCGTATACGGAGGACTACCTTTCCAGACCCATGCAGCATTTACCCCTGTGGTCCATCATCACGACCGTACTCCTCGGGGTGATAGGGGTGGTCCTTATGCTCACGGACGTCCTGTCCTTCCGCAAAACCATGGGTACGTTCGTACGGTACATAGAAAACCTCAGGCTCGGAATCCTATCCCAGAGGTTGGCGGCGGAGAGGGATTTCAAAATCCTCGTGGAAGCACTGATTGAACTTTCCGAGGACCTGGAGCGGACCCGGAAAAATGCCCGGCAACTTGCCCAATCTTGAGAGGGTCCGGGAAGCTATAGACCGGTTCAAACTTCTGAAGGAGGGGGAAGATGTCCTCGTGGGGTTGTCCGGAGGGGCGGATTCGGTCTACTGTCTCCTCGCCCTCAAAGAGCTCGGATACGGTGTAAGGGCGGTACACGTAAACCACGGACTAAGGCCTACCGCGGACAGGGACGAGGAGTTCGTAAGGGGCCTATGTGGAGACCTCGGAATACCTTTGATAGTACGTAGGATAAGGGTTGAGGGGAAGGGATCGGTTGAAGAGAGAGCGAGGGAGTTGAGGTACGAGGTGTTCCGTCGGGTGGCAAAGGAAACGGGCATAGGTAAGATGTGTCTGGCCCATAACCTCTCCGATGCCTACGAGACAGCCCTGTTCAACGTGAGCAGGGGGTCGGGTACCTTCGGGCTACTCATACCACCGAAGAGCGGTATATTCGTCCGTCCCCTTATCCTCCTATGGCGGGACGAGATACGTGAGGCCCTCAGGGAAGCCGGATTTTCGTGGGTGGAGGACGAGAGCAACTACGATACCCGGTTTTCAAGGAACTTCATAAGACTTGAGGTCGTACCCCGTATGATGAAACTCTTCCCCGACCTGCCGGTGCGGTTCCGCCGCTCCTATCACCTCATCAACATGGAGAGGGAATTCCTGAAAGGGGAAGTTGGGCGCTATCATAGGGAAGAAGTTCTGCGATTTGCGGGAATAACCCTTATCAGAAAAAAGAACCCCTATCTCGCCATGAGGGTCCTGTCCGAACGCCTGAACGTGGAGCCGGAGAAGGTGGAGAGAGCCGTTGGGATGGAGGGAGGACGTCATTACAGGGTAGCAGGGAAGAACGTGGTGGCCTACGGCAACTTCGTGGCAGTTTACTCCGATTTACCTGTACTTGAGGAGCAGGATAGACGATTCGTA
>WFXS01000113.1 GCA_015490465.1 Caldifarciminota bacterium | reverse complement strand
TTATCCTGTATCAGGATCTTCTCCCCGTTCAACGGCACGTAGGCCGTATCCCCCGGAACATTAGGGGCCAGCCACACCTCCCCTCCTCCGCTTCCACCCACGAAGGTGTTGACGAACAGGCTCTCGCCTCCGAGTGCCGCCCTGAAGATAGACTTAAAGAACCCACCGGGCATGGTGGTCTTCATATCCACGTTCCTCATCAGGACCATGGCCCCCGGCTCCGCCACCACGCTCTCCCCCTCCTCAAGGTACACCTTCAACAGGGCGTAAGCTGGCCCGTGCTGTATCTCGTATCTCATATCCTTACTCCTTTTTCTTTGCTACCTCTTTAAGGCTCGGGCCTATCCTTATAAGGCCGAGCTCGGTTATCTCCATGAAGTGGGTGTCGGTGTCGTGTCCGCACATGCGGCACCCGTCTATCCTGAAGAGCCTGACCATATCGCCGATGGGCCTGCGGTATATGCTCTCGTCGTACCGGGTTATTATGAGTTTCTTGGACATCACCATCGTGCAGTCCACGATATGGGATATGGCGTACCCTCCGGCGGCCTCGGCCGAAAGCTCCTCGTGGCCAGAGCGTTTCTGGGAGACGAAAAGGGCGGTCTGGTACCACTTCTTCATGAAGTTGAACAGCTGGCGGACTATACTGCGGGCCATCATCTCCTTCGCCTCGTAGAGACCCGTCACGGAGTCTATCACCGTGTAGTCCGCCTTGTAGGTCTTAATGGCGTAGGCTATAGTGTCAAGGAGGGTCTGCATGCTCTCCCGGAGTACCGTGTAAGAGGCCGCGTCTATGAGGACTATGTTCTCGTCAACTACGGATGTATCCTCTATACCCATGGCCTTCGCCCTCTCCTTCAGAGCCATAGCCACGAAGGGAGCCGGGGACTCAACCGTGACGAACACCACCCTCTCCCCCTCGCTCGCCCTCTTAACTGCGAACTGCTCAACTAAGAGGGACTTACCCGTATCCGACACCCCGGTTATGTTAATAACGGCGTACTTCGGTATACCTCCAAGGGAAACCTTCTTCGCCTTTCCGTCCTTAACTACGCTCGTAAAGAACAGATCGTCTAACCCCTCAACACCCGTTGGAACACCCTCCAGCTTCGGGGCCTCCTTTCCCGCCTCCTTTAGCGTCTTAACGCCCTTAAGGAAGGGTCTGGACTCGTACTTCGTATCTTTTCCCTCATGCTCCGGCATAGGATTGTATTTTAAGGGAGAATTTTGCAATTTTTATGTACTTTAAGGCCTCTAATTTTCGGGCGGATGCATGGCCTGAACACACGATCGTTGTACGACCGTATAATTGTGGTATGTTAATGTGGGTAATATCGCAGCTGGCTGTGCCTCACGCCGTGAGCAAGCCGGCGAACTGGTGGGCGGTCGTGATTGAGGATACGACCTTTGCGAAGTGTGGGAAGTGCGTTGACCGTCTTATGAGGACCATAACGACTGAACTCAACCCCAATAACGAAGTTATCCAGCGTATAACTTTCTCGGAGATGAAACGCTCCCTGTACATATGGACGTACCCGGAAAAGACCCTTGATACGGCACGCCTTAAGGAGATCCTCCAGAAAGAGGGGGTGAGGAGCTATGAGATACTACATTAGCGCCCTGCTTCTGCTGAGTGTGGGGACGGGTGTGCTTAACGCCCAGATAACCTGGGCGGGCCTTTCCACGTACGGAGGAAGCAGTTTCGACCAGATGTGGGGACTGGACTTTCGCGGAGACTCCCTCCCGGTACTCCTCCTGTTCACCATAAGCTACTCCATAAGCGGGAGCGACGAGGACTTTATCCTCATGGTACCTTCCGTACCCCAGTGGAAGAAGGTAATAGGGAACAGTAGTGGAAGGGACGACTGGGCGTATAAGGTGGTATGGCAGACGGGGGGAAACATCGTGGTGGGAGGTACGTGGTGCAACGACGGTGGCGCCGGCCCGGGCAGCTGCTACGCTCCCCTTTACGGCTTCCTTATTCAGATGTCCTCAACGGGCAACTTCCTCCGCGGAAGGCACATGGACCCTGCTGCCAGCTGGTCCTGTTCAGCCAGCGACAGACAGACGAGGGTCCTCGGCGTGTGGCCTACGAGTGACGGTGGGATCGTGGCCGCCGGCTACATGACGTACAGCGAGACGGACTCGTGGGGTGACTGCTACGTACAGGAAGAGGACGCCTTCATAGCGAAGTTTGACGCCAGCCTGAACATCCAGTGGATGAGGCCCGTGGGAACGACGGACTGGGAGTTCGCCACGACGGCCATACAGACGACGGACGGAAACTACGTCCTTATAGCCCCCTCCTTCTACGACATATGGATAGGAAAGTTTGACGGCAGAGGTAACCTGCTCTGGCAGAAGAGGTATCCCAGGACCTACTACGACGACGGAAGGGGTAAGTTCTTCTCCTGGGCAAAACCCACGTCCGACGGTGGCTTCATTCTGGCCGATGAGATTTCCAACGGCTCAAACAGGGACATCCTATTTGTCAAGTTTGATTCTAACGGTAACGTGGTCTATGCGAAGAGGCTGTCCACGGGAGGCCACGACGTGGGTATTGACGTGGTTGAGGGGCCCAACTACTACTGGATGACGGGGTTCTTCAGAAATAGCGATCTTTTCATAGCCGCATTTGACAAATCCACGGGCAACCTCGTGAAGTTCAGGTACCTCGTATCGTCCGGAGACGAGAGCGGACGAGCGATGGATATCAGCAATAACAACATACCGTACGTGGCCGGCTATACCAACAGGAGCGGATGGACCGCGGGTGGGTACGACGGACTCGTTGCGGCGGACTCCGGAGGTCTGGACACGTGCTTCTGGAGGTCATATCCCATATCCGTTTACGACGTGTCTCTAACCCAGTCGGGTAGCTGGAACGTGTACAGCTTCTCCTATACACCCTCATCCTACTCGGTATCAACCCAGAACGTGGATCCCGGAATGAACCTGATATGCGGCCTTGCCCTCGGCGAGGGAGATCAGGAGCTGGGGGTCGGGGAGAAGTACGTAAACTGCTACCTGAACTACGCCGTCGTCGGACGGGAGTTGAGGGTAAGGGTTAAGGGTAAAACCGACCTCAAGCTCTCTTTGTACACCGTGGACGGCAGGAAGATATTCTCAACTTCCCTTAAGGGCTTCTCCGGTCTGTACAGGGTGCCGGTGCGCCTGAAGAAGGGGATATACCTGCTCAGGATGGAACACGGAGGAGGTGAGACGAAGACTAGAGTGGTCGTCCGCTGACGCCGTTATACTAAACAGGTGTGGAAGAGGGACGATAAGGGGTTCGTATTGGATGTATTGGATGGGGTAAAAGGGGTAGAGGTCGCAATATCCCGCGAGCCGGTTGATCTGGCCCTTAAGTTAAAGCAGATACACGGAGCGAGGGTGGTGGTTTACAGAGGCCAGAGAGAGGAGGTGGGGGACGGCGTCCTTACGGACGTAAGGGGGGCGAGGATAGGTGTGAAGGTGGCCGACTGCTATCCCATATTTCTGGTGAGCGAAAGGGCGGTCGGAGTGCTGCACGCCGGATGGAGGGGAAGCGTTCGGGGTATATTACACGAGGGGTTGAGCCTCATGCACTCCCTCTGGGGCGTGGATCCGGAGAGCGTAACCGTGGCCTTCGGACCCGGAATATGCGGGAGGTGTTACGAGGTGGGGGAGGATCTGAAACCTTACTTCGGCAGTTTTCTGAAACCGAAGGGGAACGGTAAGTACCTCCTTGACCTTTACGAGTACAATCTCAAAATTCTGGAAAAGTGGGGAGTTAAAGAGGTGATTCCCCCGCCTGCGTGTACGTACGAGGATAGGACCCTGTACTCCTATCGGAGGGGGGACAAGGGCAGGCTGTACGCTTACGCCGTACTCCTTTAGATGGGATAACCCATCGCCCTGAGTATCTCCTTACCCTCCTCCGTCATCCTGTCTATGGACCAGGGAGGGTCAAACGTCAGTTCCACCTTTACGTCCTCAAAGCCGAGCGCCCTCAGCCTGTCCTCCACCATCATCCTTAAAGGCTCGGCCACCGGACAACCCGGAGCCGTTACGGTCATGAGTACGTAAACGCTCTTCTTCTCCGGGTCTATCTCAAGGGCGTAGATGAGTCCGAGGTCCCAGATGTTCACCGGGATCTCGGGGTCGTAGATATCCTTCAGGACGCCTACAACGGCTTCTTTAGTCAGGTTTCTCTTACGCATCTCCTCAAGCCTCTGCAGCTCCTCCTGATCTTTCCTGTTCTCAGGCATAGCAAGGATATTTTACGGCCGAATTCTGACCAACGAGGTAGGGATTAAAAACGCCCCGCCGCACGGCGGGGCGTTCTATAAGGTGTCAGGTTCTTACCTGACCACCACCTTGCTTACGCGGTTTCCGGTCTTGACGAAGTAGACACCCCTGTCAAGGGATACGAAGCCACCCCTGGTCGTGGACACGAGGGCGCCCTTGGCGTCGTAGATGGAGGCGGGCCCACTGACCTCAACGCCACCCCTGACGACGTTGACGGTGGTGATGGCGTCGGACCTGGCAGGCTTCTCGGCTACACCAACGGCCTGGCCGCAGGAGACGTGTATAATAGCCTGAGCAACACCGTTCTCCTCAGCAGCATTACAGTAAAGCTGGGTAGAGCCGTCAAGAGGCGTTAGATATACGGCGCAGAGACTTCCACCGGGATACACGGCGTACCCGTAGGAGGGATAGAAGTTGAGCAGGTACAGATCCTCCATTACATCGGAGGTAGGATCATCTCCTATGAGGTCGGCGTCGGCGAGGAACCAGTTAGCACCACCATCCGTGGAGGCGTAGGCCACGAGCTCGGTAGGAGGAGAGGCACTTCCCGTAACAGTCGGGCATCCGTAGTTGGTGGAGTCAGAGAATAGGAGCGCGGTAGCCAGCATGGTATTACCATCGGGTCCAAAAGCAAGGGTGGGCCTGTAAAGGGGCATCTTCCTGTAGGCACTATCAGGGTTGGAAGGATTGGGAACGAAGAATGCACGGGCGGTAGCACCGGTCGTATCGTCAGCGCGGTTAAGCAGCATGACATGCCCTATCCAATTTCCGGGATTGTTAAGCGTGTCCTGCTCAGTGTAGACGATCCAAACGTTTCCGCTGGGGTCAACGCTTGCGCCTGCATCAACTATCGTGCCTATGGTATCTACGCTGGTAGCGAAAAGGTAGTAATTTACATTCATGATAGAACTGATCGTTCCATCCGAATTAACCCAGAAATATGAGTCGTTTCCTGTAGAGAAATCGTGCCCGTACACCAGGACTTTGTCCTGGAACCGTCCCACATCGTAAACCCTGAAGGCTTCTCCCGTACCGGAGTTCCTGATCATCTGGACGGAGCTGGCCGTAGCCGTGTTGAAGTTGTAGGTGTAGTAGATAACATCCTCGTTGGTCGTAAAACCGACGACTGCCCAGAGGCTATCGCCGGATATAGGCCAGGCGAAAGCTTTATGCGCCCCGTAGTCATCGGTGCAATATCCGTAGGGAGCGTCGGAAGCGACGGCTATACAGGCCTTACCGAACGCCGGACCTGCAACGAGCTCGGGCCAGCTTATAACAGGATCACCGTTGTAGAATCCTACGCAGTTGGGATAACGGCCACCCACATCAAGGAGACCGGCCGCTTCGTTTATATCCTCCCGCGTGGTCCAGGTGGCTCCGTTATCAAAGGAAAAGGCTACAGCAAGATAACCGCTCCCACGGCTGTCTATACGCCTGTAGGCTACGCACAGCGTATCACCATGCCTGTAGAGGGATCGGTGAGTATTAGTCCACAGCGTATACTGGTTCGGAGCAGTGTCGCTGAAGAGCTCCGTGAGGGCGAAGGGGGTAAAGGACGAGGAGCCGACCGTCTTGGGCGTCCTCGTATCTATCCTCTTGCGGGCCTCAGCCATAGCCCGCATACTCTCCGCCACCCGAATACGGGGGGCGTTATACAGGTGCCTTACCTCCAACTGGGGCAAAGCTGCAACTATCCAAATCATACTCATACCTCCTTTTTTACATACCGAAGAAAAGCTGGTTTGCCTTCTGGTAAACCGAATAGTTCGCGTCCTGATCCTTCGTATAGCCCACGGTGTTCACCATCTCCTCGTAGGTGTCCGGAAGGTAGTTCCAGAGGGAGTTGGGGAAGGTATTGTCTCCGAAGAAGCGGATAACGGACACGGCGTTCCCGACCCATCCGGCCTTGTGGTATCCCAGAGCCGCAACACCGGCGAGACCTTTAAGGACGGAAGTATCATCGTCGCTCAACCCGGGAAGACCCGCGTAGTTGGCGTCGGAGGGAATATTACCCCTCATGGGGAAGAGGAGATAGGCGGCGAAGGCGAGGTAGGCGGCCTTCTTGTTGTCTATAGCCTCCATGTAGTAGGTGTGGGCATCGGCGGCGAGGGCCATCCAGACTATGTCGGGTCTGTCTCCCAGACCGGCCTTTGCTATCTTCAGGACGACCATGGTAAGTTTAAGGGTGTCCCCGACGGGGCCAGAGGTCGTGGTATCGTAAAGCCAGTCGTGGAGTAGAGGCAACTCCCCTTCCCTATCCGGACCGCTCTTGGTACTGGTCAGGAAGACTACCGGGCCATCGCTATCTACGTAGGAGACGGACGAGGAGGTGACGTTCAGGGGTACCGTAGTGGGCGTAAACGCAGTTGAAAAGGCCACGGGATCAATGGCCTTTACGGCGATAGACGTGTCGGACTTAATGAGGATGTTTCTGAGGTCAACGGGAAGGTAAACGTAGTCAGCATCCTCAAAGGATATACCGTTGGCGGCGAAGATCGGGCCGAGCTTCCACGAGGCGAGGATCATGAAGTTGGGTGAACTGATGAGACGACCGTCCGCATCGGCCCGCAGGAGGTCGTCGCTCTCTATACCGAAGGCGATGGTGTCGGGGGGAGTAAGCGTATCCACAATTATGGTATCAAACACACCCTCCTGCTCTCCCGGGACGTATAGGTCAACTATCCACACGTTCTCCTGAAGGTACGGAGTGTATATCAGGGCGAACTCCTGATGGGCATCGCGATAGAGACCCTTACGCATGAGGGTAAGACCTCTGCCGAGGTGGGCCTCCATGTTTGAAGGATCCACGATGATGGCCGCCGTATCAAACTTGGCCAGAGCGGAATCAAACTTCCCTTCCTTGTAGTACTGCCACCCTTCCTTAAGCAGCTTACTCATCTCCGCCGCCTCGGGGGTGGTGTCCTGCGCCTGGAACAGCTTACATCCACCTATCCCCCAGATGCCCACTCCCGCCACGAGGATGGCCGTTAATAACCTTTTCATCTTGCACCTCCAAGAACTATAACCTTAGCCGTTCCACCGAACTTGCCCGCACGCACGTGTATCAGGTACACGCCCTTCGGAAGATCGGAGAGTTCAAAGGCGTAATTTCCAGACTTCTGGACTTTGTGGGTGAACGTCTTCACGAGGCGGCCCATCGGGTCGTATATTTTAAGGACGATATCCGCAGCCTCGGGCAGAGACACGAGAACTTTACCGAGCTCGCTCCGGATCCTGAAGTCGGATACGGGCGTGGTGGAAGGCTTCTCCTTACCTACGTATATGCGGCGCGCACCGTTGACGAAGGCCTCAGCCTTACCTTCTTCGGGGTAGTAGTACGTGGTAGCCTCAAGCCACTCGTACCCGTTGAAGTAGAAGACCCTGTCTCCCTCTTCCGCAGCCACCTTGACGTGGGCGTGGACGGGTACGTTGAACACGTACTCCTTCCCGTTGGGGAACAGGAAGAACCTCTGCTCTCCAGCCGTGGAGGCCATGGAGAGTACACCGGGTATGATCTCCGCCATGTCCGTACCGAGACGTACCTTGTAGAATTCCCCGGCGGTATCGCTTATAGATGTCACGTAGTCTACACCGGCGGCGTTCTGGGCGAGGGCAAGGCGGTACCTTATAGGACCGAAGTACTCGTTACCGAAGAGGTCCGTAAAGGAAAGTCGGCTCTGGGCCTTGTACACGAGGTACGTTGTGTCGGACATACCGGCGTAACTCAGGTACATGTCGTACACTTCGTACTTAGCAGAGTCGTTCTTGGGCCAGAACTGTACGAGGACACCGCTCTGACCGGCGTCAAAGTAGAGTTTGCTGTCGGAGAAGAGGTAAACGTCCACGAACTCAGGAGCGCTGGCGTTGGGCATTATGGCAAAGTCGGCCACGGTCGGAGGAAGGGTATCCCTGAAGTCGGCGCTCATGGAGTAGAAGGCGGTAGCTCCCACGTTTATCAGAAGGAAGTAGTAGTTGTTCCTGAGGCCGGCGTCGTCTCTGAAGGACCACCTGAGCCTGCTGTCAAGTTCCACCCTCTCCCACGTGTTGTTGTTCAGATCCACCTTGTATAAGACGAAGCCCGGAATGGTATCAAGGTTACCTCCTATGTAGGTTATCACGGAGTTGTAGTCCGCTCCGTCAAACCTCAGGTACTTTCTTCCGGGCTGGTTCACGCTGTACCTGTACGCTGCGAGCGGGAAGGCGACCTTGTTCACCTCGTTGGCGGAGCTGTTTGCGGAGAAGTCCAGAGTGTTGAAGACGTCGTCGCTCGTGAAGTGAGGATATCCGGAAAGCCCGTCATCCCACGTGTATCCGGCACCGAGCTCCTTGAGGTAGAGGTTCTCCACCTCGGTATAGAAGTTGGAACCGGCACCGAGAATCAGGTTGTTCAGGGAGTTAGAAAGGAAGGGATAGTAGAAGAAGGGAACGTCAGGCTCCTTTAGAGCGGTCTTGATCGCATCGGCTCCCACCAGATCCTCAACATGGACTATCCACGGGAGTATCTTCGTTATCTGGGGGTCAACGTACACCCTGCCATCGTACGTGAAGGAGAGAGAACCCCCTATAAGGGGTACGTTACTCTTCTGAGGTGTACCTCCCTTGATACCCGCAGCCAGACCGAGGGGATCACCGAAGTCGCTCCTGAGAACCTTGTGGGCTATCCATGCGGCCTTGGCGGCTATCTGGTACTGGTTGAACCACCCCGGGTAGTAGTTGTAAGCCTCCGTAGTGTCAAGGCTGTACGCCACCAGACGGGCGAACTGAAAGGCAAGATAACGGCGGACCTTCGTCGTATCCCAGTAGGTCCCACCGAAGGTACCATCGGCAGTCTGCTTTGCGTAGTTTATGTATATGAAATCGTAGGCGTTGAGGGTATCGTAAAGGTCCCAGTACCCCAGATAGGCCTGATTCTGAGAGACGTTGGACATATTGAAGGGGGCTATGAGGATAACGATCTTCTTATCCGGATTCTTTGTCCTTAGGTCGGAGGCGTTCATACCCACGAAGTTGAGGATGGCCTCAGGTACACCCTCAAAGGCGGCTTTCACGGTACCCACGAAGTAGTTGACCATGGCGTCCGGTATGGTGTCGCTGGCGGAAGGGCGGTACCATTTACCGCTTACGAAGAGGTCGTACATGGCGAAGAACTTGGTCGTATCGTCAGTTAAGGAGCTGTTGTCCTTAAAGCGGAACCTTATGTTGACAACGTCGGCATCCGTCAGAGAGCCGCAGGCGTACGAGGAAGGGAGTACCTGCACCTCGCGCAGGGTGGGAGAGGTGGTCACGTTGGAGGCGTTCAGTCTGTCTATAGGGGTCCAGCACATGGTGGTATCGTCCCCGCTCTTTATGACCTCAATATAAATGGTGTCACCGTTATCTATTCCCGTAAGCTTATACGTAAACCTCAGGGTATCCGGAGCAGGGAAGTCCGTAAGGGACAGATCTATCTCGGAGGACATGAGGGCGTAGGAACCTGTGGCAGAGGTATAGGTGTATATGACTGCCGGGTACACGTAACTGCTACCCACGAGTTCAAACTTCATCCCCCACTCGGGGTCGGCGGACCAACCGATAGGGGGGAAGTCCCTGAAGGATAGGATCTCTACGAGGTTACGGGGATATACGTTAGCCTTCAAGAGGGCAATGTATGCGAAGTTGGTGGAGTCCATTACGGGTACCTTCGTAGGAAGGTCGTCTACGGAGTAGATGAGTTTCCAGGTGGGCAGATATACCTCCACACTATCCAGCCCCATAAGGGGGACAGCACTCACCAATCCGAGAAGAAAAGCAAAACGTTTCATTTCTCACCTCCTTAAAAGGTATATACCAGGCCCAACCTGTTAACGTCGGGCATGCGGTAGTTGACCGTGTAGGCGTAATCAAACGCGATGTTGGAGAACCTCAGTCCAAACCCGAAGGCCATAACTTCGTCGTGGGAGTCGGATACCCAGCTGAAACCTCCGCGGAACTTCTTACCGAAACGGAAGAAGAAGAGGTCAGCGTATGAGTACTGGAAGCCGAGGTTATAGGACTCGGCGTTGTCGTTGGGGTGGTTCACCTCAAGGATACCTATAAGCGCGTGGTAAGATCTACGGAAGACGTCAAAGGACAACCCGGCACGGAAGGTCAGGGGGAGGTTGTAGGCCTTATATGGCACGGTATCTTCAACGATCTCGTTCCCGGTGAACTCGTACAGGGTGTACGTACCGGAGAGACGGGGATCCGTTCCGAAATTCTGGACGGCCATTCCGATGTTCACACCTCTCCAGCCGGTCTCAAACACCGTACCCACGTCCACGGCGAAGGCGTAGGCGCTCGTGAAGGAGCCGTAGCCCTCGTATATCAGCTTGGGTGCCAGTGCCACGGAGAACTTGTCCGTCAGGCGGGCCCCCATAACGAAGGCCGCCGCCATTCCCGTATAGTTGAATGTACCCTTCTCCTCGTATCCGTCGTCGGTAATTACGGTATGCTTGAAGCCCATGGACGTGGCGGCATGGAGGTACCCACCGAACTTGAACCTGCCACGGGGGTGAATGTACGCCACATCCGTAACGTACGTCTGTACCCAGTAGGGCATGAACCCTACGCCCACGGCCCTGGTATTCATGAACATGGCGGCGGCAGGGTTGTTTACCATGAGGAGGGGATCGTCCGTGAAGTAACTTACGGAAGCCTCGCCCATAGCCGCAACTTTAGGCGAAGTGTAGAGCTGCAGGAACTTGCTTCCCGCAATCCCCACCTTGGCGAAGGGATTGTAATCCCTATCGCCGACCTGAGAAACGAGTAACCAGAGAATCATTTTCTACCTCCTATCTAAGTACCACGAACTTGCCGTAGTACGTCTTACCATCTTTGTCGGTTATGCGGACGAAGTAGATACCGGGAGCGACCATACGGCCCTGAGGGGTGAGGAGGTTCCAGGATACGGAACCGGTCGTGGGGAGGTTATTGTACAGGGTCTTGATGTGGTCCCCGGTGAAGGAGTAGATGTCTATACGGGCGGAGGCGGGGACGTTGAAGAACTTCAACTCCGGGGTTATTCCCGTGGCGGACCACTTCGTGGATCCGTAAACGGGGTTGGGGGCTATCACTACCTTATCAATCCAATCGGCACCACCTGCGGGTCCACCTACGTAAACGGGCTTGGGCGCACCATCAGGTGTCTTAAGGTAGTTGTTGGCGGAAGACTGGAGGCTGGCGTTTATGGAAGGTTCCCAGTCAAAGGCCGTAACGGCGTAATAGAGCGGGTACCCCTTGGGAGGATCGTTGTCCACGAATACGTTCTGTCCCACGAGCGCCCTCTCCTCAATCCTGTCGCTCACATCAACCCCCGATATCTCCTGCCAGTAGTTCACCCAGTAGTTCCTTACGGCGTCCTTAAGGGCAGGATCCTTGCTGGCGTCTATGATGATCTTGACCGGAGGCTCGTTGAACTTGGGTCCGAACTTGGCGCGGTATATGGCGTACCCCATGAAGTCTATCTCCTTCTTGATGGGGTCCATGGTGTACTCCGCCTTCTTATCCCAGATGAGTATCACGGAGTCCCCAGCCGCACCGTAACTGAGTGAAGGGGTTACCGGCGGAATGGGTATCTTCCAGTGGGGAGCCTCGTTCGGACCGCACGGGTGGGCGGGGTCGCACAGGCCGTTAACTCCAGTGTAGTAGGCGAGTAGCGCCTGATCCATTAGCTGGCGGAGACCGAGTTTGTAGGCTCCACCGTACCAGTAGTTGTTGGTATCTCCGTTTAACCCTTCACCTACACCTCCAACCACCACAAACCACAGGGTATCCCCATCCCCTATCCAGTAAGGTCCAGTGGAGAGCAGGAACCTGTAGTCAAACTGGGTGGCTCCGAAGTCAAACGGGTGGGGAGCGAACTTGTAGGGGCGCGTGGCAGGATGGTCCCCCACTATGTAGTCGTAACGGGCGTTATCGTCACCAGGGTCATTTTCCCAGTTCCACCACTGATGCGCCTTAGGGTATATGAGCCTTATGTTATCACCGGCGCCCGTACTTTTTGCGAGGGTTATGGGGCGACAGAGAGATCCGGCACTCCTGCCACCGTCGGCCGTTATGTCGTTGTCGCTCGGAGGGGCATAAATTAACCTCATACCTATGTACCCCTTACACATCCCGTTATCTCCGATGTCGTCTCCGGCCTCCGCGGGGTTGTCCCAGTCGTAGATTAGAGAAGTGTTCCTCGGTATTAAGTAGTAATAGTATACGGTATCCATCTGGTCAGGATTGTCCCTTTTCGGACGAACGAGCATAAAGGAGTCTGGACGGGCACCGGGGCCGAAGTTGGTTTCGTAGTACGCTATCGTTATAGCCTTCTCCTCAGGATCGTCCCCCCACACGGTATATCCGTCGGGTATATCGTCGGGCGTGTGGATGGTGGTATCTATCAGTACGGATACGCTGTCCTCCCAACCCATTGGATGATCCATGAGTGCGATGTTACAATCCTCCGGAGCCCCATCGTAGTAAACTATATCATCAATATGGGGTTCTGTCCTATCCGCACCACATACGTCGGCGTCGTAGTTCCATGCGAGGTAGATCTCAAGGGAATCGGGTTTGTTGTCGGATATACCGAAGGAGTCCTTGACGTAAGTGATGCCTATCTCGTACGCGAAGAACTGGTTGTAGGGATCGTGGGGCCAGGAAAGGAGCCGTTCTATTACCTTTATACCCGTATGGCGTCCCCCGTTACGGGTATCGTTCTTGAAGTCCTGGTACCGCGCCTCAACGTCAAGGAAGGACCTATCTGCTCCTATGAACGCGAAACCCGTGGGCCCGTTGTCGGGGCTGGGTGTCCATTCCTTCTGACCATAGTCGTAAACGGTAACGTACTTCTTACCCTGGAAGAACGTGGCTAACCACACCCTTCCATCCCACAGATAGTAGACGTTCTGACCCGGAGTGTTTCCCGGCCTGCTATATCCCGGAAGTATGGTGTTTGCATCACCGTGTTCACCGAAGTTGGTGAAGGTGGTCCAGACGTCACCCACAGAGACAACGTACTGCTTATCCTCAACGGCCAGAACACGGAAATCCCCCGCGTTACCCTTGGGGGTAAGGCTCCTTCCCCACAGGGGGAGAGCCATGGCCGTAAGGGATAAAAGCGTCATAAACCTTTTCATTTTCGTACCTCCTTACCTCTGCTTCCACGTGATCTGTAGACCGTACCGCGTCAGCCTGCCCCTCTTGTACACAGTAGGGTTGCGGGAAGGTCCTTCGGGATCCCCGAAGTAGTAGAAGTAGTTGTCGTCGGCGTAACTAACGATGGTCCTGTCGTCCAGGAGGTTGTATATGTCAGCGAACAGCCTGAGGTTGGCACCGAAGGGGAGGGCAAAACTCTTGTAGATCCTGAAGTCCACGTTGTGGGTGGCGGGCAGACGCAAGGAGTTCATCCTCTCAAGCACGTCGCGAGGGTTCCTCAGAGGAGGTGACCAGGGCGTACCCGTCCCGAAGGAGTATATCATGGACAGACCGTAGCCCGTAAGGAGCTGCATCCTCAGGTTCCTCTTCATTATAGGAACGTCGTAAGATACGACGGCGTTCACCACGTGCCTCTGGTCCCAGTCCACGTAATGCTCCTCCGCGTACTCCGGGGCTATACCCATCCAGGTGAGACGGTAAAGGGCGTACTGGCTGGCGAAGCTGGCCTTGGCGAACTGGAGGGTGTAGGCTACGTTGACCGTAAGGAAGCGGAGGTAAGGGTTGTTTCCTCCGGGCGTCTTTGTGAAGTTAACCTCAACTCCACGGACGGAACCGAAGTCCTGGTTCACGAAGGTGGTGTACTGCCATCCGGTCTCTCCGATGTAGATCCACTTGCTCTGCACGAGATCGGCTATGTCCTTGTAGAAGGCGGTTACGTCTATTACCGTGTAAGGGGTAAAGGCGTGCTTTATACCCACCTCGTAGGAGATGGTCTTCTCGGGCTTGAGGCCGGGGTTACCCATAACGTTGAACGCACCGGTAAAGAACCAGAACTGGTTAGCAAAGAGCCATCTGAGCCTCGGAATCTGGAAGTAGTGACCGTAGGTAAAGTGGAGGACGTCGTTCTCGGATATAGGGTGGGATATACCTATACGGGGGCTTACGTAGAATGTGGGATCCACCTTCTTGGGGCTCTTTATGAAGAAGGTGTCCCGGAGGGTCCTGTCGTGGTACCACCACGCGGAGTCCCTGTTGAATATTGGACCCTGCTGGGCCAAAGAGATACTCTTCACCGGATCAAAAAGATTGGAAGGTATCCAGGCGTTGGCGTCGTAGTAGTCAAACCTGAAGCCCACGTTGGCTATGAAGCCCTCAAACTCCATCTTGTCGCGAACGTAGAACGCACCCTTGTAAGGCTGGGCATCCACTAAGTCTATGTAGATGTTCCCTCCGGAGGCGTAGTATACATCCTGCTGTTTTATGTCATACCTGTAGAACTCAAAACCCGTCTTAAACTCGTGGCCCCTCAGGCCGAAGGGATCCTGAGATAGGAAGTCCATACGGGCGCTCCAGGTCTTGGTGTTACGTGTATAGTAGATCCAACGGGGCCACGTGTAAGGTTCGGGGGTGTATATATCAGAGAATACCATCTTGGTAGTACACGACTTCACCTTGCCTTCAGCGGGAACGTAGCAGTTCTTAACCCTGAAGACGGTATCAACCTCAACGGGGTTACCATCGGCGTCAAATAGGGTGTCGCCGTAGGCTATGAGAACGGTGTCGTTCGTCCCTTTAACCACACCAAGATAGTAGTTCTGCTTCTTCGTACCCTTGACAAAAGTGGGGAAGTAACCCTGAGGGGGGGTCTCCCACCAGAACGTCCTGAGCTCAACCCAGTTATCCTTCTCCTCATGAACGAGGTTGGGATCCAGGGCGCGACCTATAAGCTTCAGCATATCCGGATCCACCTCAACAAGGAGATCACCGTCACGATCCGTAAAGTCCGCGACACCGTCTTTATCTATATCCACGAAAGGTATGTAAAGGCGGTAGGTGTTGAAGTATCCGAGCCTGAACTCCACGTAAGATTTAGGTGAGGGAGCGTAGTTTATACCGGTGGCGAACTGCCTGTTCTTGGACAGGATAACGGGCAGACGGTAGAGGAGGAGTCTCCACGTGGGACTGAAACCGAAGGCGTACTTACCGTCGGTACCGACACCACCGAAGAACAGTTTAACCTTGGGTGTGACGAACCACGAGAGTTTGAACTGATAGGATCCCTCGTTCCTCATGCCGTTCTGGAACGTACCCTGAGTGGTGGTATAGTCGTAAGATACGTAGAAACGCAGGGCATCGTAAAACGGCAGGAGAGGTCCTCCTATACCCACGATGGGCCTGAAGTAATTTTCCCTCCACGGATACCTGAAGTAATCCTTGCCCACGAAGTAGGCTCCGAAATCTGCAAAGTAAGGATCTTTCTTAGAGAACTCAGCGAGGTTCTTCTGATAGATCTCCGCCCTTTCCCTATCAAAGACCGTCAGCTCTTTCCAGTAGTCCGTACCGGTTTTGCTCTTATCGGAAGTCTTCATGTAATTGTCCCCACCGTAGAAGTAGGGGGGCTGGAAGTACTTCATGTAGGGGTCTCCCACGTTGGTGTTGAAGAAGCCACCCATTCCGACGCTGGAGAAGAGCTGCAGGGAGAACTCGTACTTATCTGTACCCTCGCGTGTGGCGACCTGTATCACACCGGAGGAGGCGGAGCCGTACTCGGCACCGAAACCACCTTTGCTCACCGAGGCCTCCTGAATGGCGTTCAGGGGAAGATCTACGCTCTGGTAACCGGTGTAGGGATCGGTTACCTCCACACCGTCCACGACGTAGGACACCTCACCGGGACGACCACCGCGCACCTGTATCACACCGCCGCTCACCCTCACACCGGAGGAGAGTGATATGGCCTGCTCAAGGGAGGCTACGGGTATGTTCTGGATATTCTCCCCCTTAACCACGGCCTTGCTTTCGGTCTCGTCCTTCTTTATGAGCTTCTCCTTGGCCTCAACCACCACAGCCTTGACCTCTATAGCCTCGGAAGGGAGACGGAAGTTTATCTCCGTGGTATGGTCGGCCTGAACCACGACGTTTTTAATTATCTGGGGCTTATAACCTATAGCCTTGGCCTCAAGGGTGTAGGTTCCGGGCGGGAGCCTCAGAAGAACGTAGTATCCGTTCTCGTCAGCGTAAGTTCCGCCCTTGGCAGGACCGCTCACGATCCTGACTATGGCGGCCGGTATCGGCTCGCCGTTCTCGTTCACCACCCTTCCCGCTATCTTACCGTACTGCGCAAAGAGCGGGAAGGCTACAAGAAGAGCGAAAAATCCCGCTAAAAGACGTTTCATATTCACCTCCTTTTTTAAAAGCGTCACCGCACCCTTCACTTTTCACCTCCCTTTTTACGATCCTTCAGTTTAAATGTGAAGGGCTGTATTATCTTAACCTTTACCGGTATGCCCTTCTGTTTGGCCGGTTTGAACTTCATCTTGCGCATGGCGGCGAGGGCCGCTTCGTTGAAGATCTCGTTGTCCGAGTACTTTATCCGGGCGTCTATCACGTTGCCGTTCTCGTCTATTACGGCTTCTACCAACACCTTCCCCTCAAGACCAGCCTGACGGGCTATCTCCGGGTACTCCGGCTGGACGTTTACCACCGGCTCAGGCGGCTCGTCCACGTCAAAGACTTCAAAGACTTTAGGAGGAGGGGGAGGAGGAGGCATATCCTCTTCGTCAAACTCCACCGTCTCTGCTATGTTTATGGTATCCTGTTCGGCTTCACTTTCTACCTCCTCAATCTCCTCGGGTAGAGCCACCTTCGGCTTGGGTGGAGGAGGCGGTGGCTCCTCAAATTCGGTCTGCAGGTCTATCTGCTCAAGGGCGGTCTCCTGAGCCTTCTTCGGCTTGTACTCCTGCATCTTACACCCTTTACCGAAAGCGAAGGCGGCTATGAGAATGACCAGAGAGATGGTAAAGGCGACGTTCAGATCCCGCGTGTACTCGGCCTCCAGTTCGCTCTCCAGGAATATACGCCTTATAAGGCTCTTCCTGTCCTTTTTCATCGTTGCCCCTTCCTTGTTGCGAATACTACCCTCAGGGCGTTGGCCTCACGGAGGGCCTCCATCACCTTGTAAACGTAACGGTACTGCACGTTCTGATCCGCCTTTATGTCAACTATGAGTGTTGGGTTCTCCGCTATCTTGGTACGGAATATAAGAGCGACCTTCTCCGGGGGTACTATGTTGTCGTCCACGCTAACCTTACCGTTCCGTCCTATCCAGATGAAGGCGAGATCCCTCTGCTTAAGTATGCGCTCCGTGGTCTTGGCGAAGGGAAGTTGCACGGGGAGACCCTTCGCCTTCCTGAAGACGGTGACGGTCATGAAGAATATTATAAGGAGGAAAGCTATGTCGGACATGGAGGCCGTCGGGATCTGGGCTTTCATCTCCTTCCTGCGCTTTAGCCTCATGTTCCCTCCTCCTTTATAACCCCAAGACCGACCTTCTTTCCACCCGCGGCCTTTACGGCATCAAACACCTTGATCATCATTCCGTAGGGGGCGTTCTCGTGCGTGCGTATCAGTATAACGAGCTTCTTGTTCTCCTCTAACCTTCTCTTTATCTCACTCTCAAGGTTGTTGGGGTTCACCTGCTCGTCGTTCAGGAAGACCTCCCCCCTGTCGTTAATGGACACCTTCAGGAGGTTCTTTTTAGCGATCTTTATCTCCTGAGGCTGTTCCTTCTTCTCCGGCAACAGGAACTTCAGGCCTTTTTCACGGGCGAAGTTGGTCGTGGTCATGAAGAAGATGATGAGGAGGAAGGCGATGTCGGCCATGGAGGCCGTCGGGATCTCCGCCTCCTCCTCAAGTTGTTTTCTCTGGATGATGGCCATATCAGGCCTCCCTGACTATACCCGCCTCGGCGAGGTACTCAAGGAGGTAGTTGGCAGCCTCTTCTATCTGCCTCTGATAGGAGTTTATCCTATCCATAAAGATGGCGTAAAGGAGCGAGAAGGGTGCGGCCACAAGTAGACCGAAGGCCGTTGTCAACAGGGCCTCGGATATACCCGCAGCCACGACCGTGGGTTCAACCTCACCGGCCTTTGCTATGGCGTCAAAGGCGTTGATCATTCCGGAGACCGTACCTAGGAATCCGAGGATCGGGGCGAGGGTCACGGATGCGGCTATGTAGATCATCCCCCTGTCCAGAAAGGCCAGTTCGCGCAGCGCCCTGCGCGTCATGGCTTCCTCCACCACCAGCTTTGACTTGCCCACCTTCTCAAGTCCAGCAGCCAAGACCTTGGCCACCGGATTCTTCTGTTTGGAGAGGAACTCTATCGCCTCGTTTACACCCTTCTCCTCTATTATCTTGGTCACCTGCTCCACCAGCTTCACGGGATTGGTCCTGATCTTCCAGAAGAGAGAGTAAAACCTTTCAAGCGATATCGCCAGGGCGATGAGGGCCACGATAAGGATAGGCCACATCATCGGCCCGCCGCGCACGAACAGGTCTCTCAGGGTCTCTACCATGATGTTGATATTATAGGGCGGGAATGCGATGTGTGTGTGCTTTCCGTAAGTACGTTTTCAACGCGGGGTAAAGCACAAAATAATACACCTCCTCTTCACTAAAATTTCCGGCTTACAATTCTTTCTACTATGACGGTTAGGAACAACGTTAACCTTGATGCTCTGAAAAGTACGGCTGAAGCCATAAGGGAAGGGAAGGTTCCCGGTGAGAGGGTTTTCACCGTTTCCGGTGAGTGGGTCTACGACAGGTACCAGTTTAAGGCGACCCTTGAGTTTGAAAGGGGGAGTCTGGAGGTCCATACCGACCAACCTACCCCGGCAGGCGGGAAGGGTAACGCCCCGAATCCCGTCCAGTACTGCGTATTTGCCATGGTGGCCTGTTATTCTACCACCTTTATGACGATAGCGGCTAAGAGAGGGGTGGAGATAAGATCGCTCAAGGCAAAAGGGTACAGCCGGGTGAACATGAGGGCGGTCTTTGACCTTGAGGACGCTCCCGTGGTTGAAGAGGTGGGGAT
This sequence comes from Caldifarciminota bacterium, assembly GCA_015490465.1. Lineage (GTDB taxonomy): Bacteria > Hydrothermota > Hydrothermia > LBFQ01 > LBFQ01 > JAADCS01. The sequence continues at coordinate 31,344 of WFXS01000113.1, read as the reverse complement.
TGAACTTGAGGTAGAGAGCAACGCCCCCGCCGAGGTGTTAGACGAAATAAGGAGGGAGGCGGACAGGAAGTGTCCGGCAGCCTACACCGTGGCCAGCAGCGTACCCTTTAAATCTACCGTTAGGATACACGGAGAGTGATCGGGAAGCCTGACGATTTACGAACTTTCGGGGATAAAATACCTTTCCTATGAAGATCGTCTCTTTGAGGGCGCTTGAGATTCTGGACTCCCGCGGCAACCCCACCGTTATGGTTAAATGTACCCTTGAGGACGGGAGCGTGGGCGTGGCCAGGGTACCATCCGGAGCCTCCACGGGTAAGAACGAGGCCGTAGAACTCAGGGATGGAGATAAGAGGTACATGGGTAAAGGGGTGTTGAACGCCGTCAGAAACGTTGAGGACGAGATAGCCAAGGCCCTTATAGGGAAGGATGCCTACGATCAGGTGGGTATAGATCGCCTGCTCGTAAATCTGGACGGTACTCCCCATAAGGCGCGTCTCGGTGCCAACGCCATCCTCGGCGTATCTCTGGCCGTAGCTCACGCCGCGGCCAACTCTCTGAGACTTCCCTTATATAGGTACATAGGGGGTACGAACGCCCACCTCCTCCCGGTTCCCCTTATGAACTTCATAAACGGAGGAAAGCACGCCGACAACAACCTGGACATACAGGAGTTCATGATTACGCCGAAGGGAATAAAGAAGTTCAGGGATAGGGTACGGGCCGGAAGCGAGATTTACCACACCTTAAAGGGGATACTTAAAGGCAGGGGCCTCAGTACGGGCCTGGGAGACGAGGGCGGTTTCGCTCCAAACCTCAGGACCCACAGGGAGGCCCTTGACCTCCTGGTGGAAGCCATAGAGAAGGCGGGGTACAAGCTGGGTCACGAGATATTCCTCAGTCTGGACGTTGCGGCTTCGGAACTTTACGATTCTGCTGAGGAAAAGTACACGTTTGAGGGTAAGAAGATAGGGCGGGAAGAGCTCTTGAGAGTTTACGAAGATTATATAAACTCATACCCTATCGTGTCCATAGAGGATCCGTTCTCCGAGGACGACCACGAGGGATGGCGGCTCATAACCCGTGAGTTCGGCCATCGCCTGATGATCGTGGGGGACGACGTCTATACGACCAATCCGAAGTTGATAGCGAAGGGGATTGAGAAGGGCTATTCCAACGCCGTACTTATAAAGCTCAACCAGATAGGTACCCTAACGGAGACCCTTGAAGCCGTTGAGATGACCCACAAGGCCGGATGGAGGACCGTAATTTCCCACAGGTCCGGAGAGACGGAGGACACGACCATAGCCGACCTGTCTGTGGCGGTAAACAGCGGGTGGATAAAGACGGGAGCGGTTGCGAGGGGTGAGAGGACGGCGAAGTACAACCGCCTCCTTGAAATTGAGGACGAGTTAGGATCATGATGTTACTCCTTATGAGCATGGGGCGCAGCAACCCCGTAACCTGGGAGAAGGTAGCCGAGGGCTACATGTCGGGCGTAATGGAGGAGAAGGCGGCCTGGTGGGACAGCACCTACGCGGAGCTGGTACCGGAGGGGGACAGTACCACCCTACTTGTCTTTCTGGGAAGGAGACCCACGGGTGGGTACGGCGTAGACGTGGAGAAGGTAGAGGTCAAGGGGGGCAAACTGGTGGTGGTCGCCCGCGAGAGGTGCCCCAAACCCGGATCCATGGTCATTCAGGTGATCACCTCCCCCTTCGTGGCGGTGAAGGTGGACGTACCTGAGCGACTGCCCGTAGCGCTTGATATAAAGAGGTGCGGTAAGAAGTAATGCCCAAGGTAAAGAGGGCGGTGGTGGGGGTGCTGGTGAAGGGTTTTAGTGTACTCCTGATAAAACGGAACCCGGACCTCGGCCAGCATGGGGGGGAGATAGGTTTTCCGGGAGGGATGGTGAAGTCGGGCGAATCCCTTGAGGGGGCGCTCGTGAGGGAATTAGAGGAGGAGCTGTCCCTTACGCCGTCCGACTACTTCATCGTGGGCGAACTTTCGCCAGTGAAGACGCTCATGACGAACATAAAGGTATTTCCCTTCGTCGCCCTCCTTAAAAGCCCCGGAAGGATAAAACCGAACCCTGCCGAGGTTGACGACTTCGCCTTCGTACCCCTGAGGACCCTCCGCCCCCTCATTTACGAGGACACGGTAAAAACCGACCTGGGGGTGGTATGGGGGGCCACGGCCCGCATAGTGCGGAACCTGTTTAAGGAGGGGAGGGCCTTCCTGCCCGAAATAGAGACCCTCCTGCCTTAGTCCCGTTTAGAATACGCACCAGATGGGCACGGACGTAGAGAACAGGAGGAAGGAGTGGGTGGAGGCCATCATCCTCGCCGTATACCTCGTGATGTGGGAGTTCGGGGATTACAGGAAGGCGGGATACGACGCCGCCTCCCTCCCCCCGGGCGCCTATCAGGTGGCCGAGATAATAGACGACATCTACACCGGAAGGGCGGACGAGGAGGACGTTAAGACCTTCATAAAGCATATCCTCGGAGGTATCCTCTATCCGCGTTTCGTGAGGGAGTACAGGCACAGGTTCCCCTGGCTTGACGAGGAGATAGCCCCCGGAAGGTTCTTTTAAGATGTTCCCACCCTTCAAAGCCTCCGACGAGGAGTACATGAGGCTGGCGCTTGAGCTGGCCGAACTGGGAAGGGGGTTCGTCTCCCCCAACCCCCTTGTGGGGGCGGTTATCGTACGGGAAGGCAGGGTTGTGGGTGTGGGATACCACAGGAGGTACGGGGACAAGCACGCCGAGGTCAGGGCGATAGAGGATGCGGGGCCCTCCGCCCGTGGAGGGACCATGTACGTAACCCTTGAGCCTCACAACTTCCACGGAAAACAGCCCCCATGCACCGACGCCATAATAGACGCCGGCATAAGGAGGGTGATGGTAGGGTCACTTGACCCCAATCCGAAGGTTAAGGGAGGAGGGGTAAAACGGCTCAGGGAGGCCGGGGTTGAGGTGCGAGTCGGGGTCTTAGAGGAGGAGGTAAGGAAACAGAACGAGGTGTTCTTCACCTTCCACGAGAAGGGCAGGCCCTTCGTCGCCCTGAAGATGGCCTTAACGCTGGACGGAAGGATAGCCGATCACAGGGGGGAGGCCCGATGGATAACGGGGGAGGAGGCCCGGCAAAAGGTACACCTTCTAAGGTCCTACTACGACGCCGTCCTCGTTGGCGCCGGCACCGTGAGAGCGGACGACCCCCTTCTAACCGTAAGGCACACCTTCACGGAGAGGCAACCCCTCAGGGTGGTACTCAGCCGCTCCGGAAACCTGCCGTGCAAAGCGAGGGTGTTCTCAGACGGATCCCCTACCCTCCTCCTGTCGGTTGAAAAGCCTACGTGTGAGTTTCACTCGTCTGTTGAAGTCGTCAGGTTCTCAGGGGATTTGAACGAGGCTCTAAGCGTACTTAAAGGGCGGGGTATAACCTCCGTATTAGTGGAGGGGGGAAGGGAGGTGTTCACGTCCTTTCTTAAATCCGGCCCGGTTGATAAGATCTACGCCTTCGTCGCCCCGAAGTTCCTTGGCGGAGATTTCGGTGTATTCGGAGACAGGCTGAACGTTGACTCCTCCATAGATTACGCCGTTGAGAGCGTGGAGGGGGTCGGTAGGGACCTTCTGCTTGTACTCAGACCAGAACGGTGATGAAGCCTGCAGTCTGGATAGATCTGGCCAACTCCCCTCAGGTGATGTTCTTCGCCCCGATAATACGGGATCTGGAGGGCAGAGGGATAAGGGTTATCGTGACGGCACGGGACTTCTCGGAGACCGTACCTCTGGCGAGAAGGTTAGGGCTAAACTTCGTACCTCTGGGCAGGTACGGTGGAAAGGACAGGGTGAAGAAGGCTTACTCCCTACTCAAAAGGGCGTTAGCCCTCTATAAGTTCGTAAGGGGGAAGGGTGTAAAACTCGCCCTGTCCCACAACTCCTACGATGCCATTCTGGCAGGGAGGATGGCAGGACTAAGGGTATGGACGTACATGGACTACGACGGGCAGCCGGCCAACCACCTTGCCTTCAGGTTGGCCCACAGGGTTCACGTGCAGGAGTGGTTCCCGGATGAGGCCCTAAGGAGGTTCGGAGCAAAGCCGGAAAAGGTGGTAAGGTACAGGGGACTCAAGGAGGAGGTTTACCTGAGGGACTTCGTTCCGGATCCGGCTTTTCCCGAAAGGGTGCTTTCCCCCTTCTCCCGGCCCCTCGTCGTGGCCCGTCCGCCCTCAACGTCCTCCCTGTACAGTAAGGGGTACGGTGAATTCTGGGAGGTGCTGGGTGTTCTCAGGGGAAAGGGGTACGACGTGAGGGTCCTTCAGCGTAATCCAGAGGACGGAGCCTTCGCCCGAAGGTACGGTATACCGCTACTTCCCCGTCCGATAGATGGCCCACAGCTGTTGTACTGGTCGGACGCCTTTGTAGGTGGGGGTGGAACCATGACCAGGGAGGCCGTCCTCCTCGGAACGAGGGTGTTCAGCGTTTTCCCCGCCGCCGGATTTCTTGACAGGAAACTTATGGAGATGGGCATGATAGAGAGGCTGGGTGTCCATAACGCCCGTTCGCTCGTACTCCACGAGAGGAAAGAGAGGAGAGTACGCGGGTTCAACCCGAACCTGAGGGAAGAGCTGGTGGGGGAGATAGTGGAATATCTCCCGTAGTCTTTAACGGTGTCGTATAAGCGGCAATCTTTCTGTAACGCTTACCCCATTCTTCCGTAAAATGGATGGACGGAGTGTCCAACGATGGGGGAAAGGGGAAGAGGCAAAAACGGAGTGTTAGTGTACCGAAGGAGGTTATTTCAGGATCCCCTCCTTACCGTCTATGTGTTCAACGGTGAACCTATCTATGCGGAGAGTTTTCTGGTAAAGGAAAGATGGTGGGAAGGTCTTCTGAGCGACGACGAGGTGGAAGCCCACGTTTTTGACAACCTGTACAGATACGCCTTTCGGAAGAACGGAGATAGGTACCTGCGGAGGCTAAAGGAGTACACCCAGAGGGTTATAGAGAGCGCTATGAGGATAGCGATGGACAACGGGTGGGAGCTGGAAAAGGAGTTCACGTATCTACCTCCCGAAAAGATCGCGTCCATGTTCTCCATCCTGCCAGATAAGGATACTCGTACTTACGATCCTTTAAATATGGGATTCGTTAATACCTACGTTGAAGGCTCCGAGGATCTGAACGACTTTCTTAAGATATTTGGCCCCATGCGTGAGAACGTTTTGAAACTTGTGCAGACCTTCGGGGATTTTGAGGGAAGTATCGGATTCGTATTACCACTGTACAACCTCGTACGTATAGATCTGGAACACGAGCGCGTATGGGCTACAGCAGAGGACCCCGAAGCTTTCGTTAGATCCCTTCTACACTTTAAAAAACCCTTTGACGTTTCCGTACCCGACATAACCGAAAAAGTAAAGGACTCAAGGGCCATGTGGGCGGCGTGGGGGTACGGGAAAGATAGGATAATCCTGTGTGATTCCGAGGATGCGCGGATGCTCCACAGGGACGACGCCGTAAGGGTCGTGCGATCCTATCACGATAGGTTGAGACGAATACTCAACGCGATACCTCTGGATAAGGTTCAGGTACCTAAGAAAATGGTTGAGATAATGATAAGGAACGCCATGGCCCGCAATCCGGACCCTAACGCCCTCGTGAAGGAGGTGGAGGGTAGATTAAGATTAAGGGTAAGTGTTGAAACGGAGGAGGAGAATGGAAATCAAGAGTAGCCTTGATCTGGTGAACTACGATCCGGCCACGGGTATCCTGACGGTTGAGGGGATACCCGTTACTTACCACTGCAACATCTTCAACCACTTCTTCTCCTACGGTATAAGGATGATCCTCGGTGAAGAGAGTGGAAAGGAGATAGTGTACAGGGCGTCCGAATTTGCCCACTACAGGCTCTTTAGACGCCTAAAGGAGAGGTACAATTTGAACGACAGGCAGACCTATGAGATGGGTATGCGGTACTTCAAGAGCAGGGGTCTGGGTGTGCTGAACGTAAGAGGTACGGAGGATATAAGCCTTATAGCCTCCACCCACGCCCATACCCACATGAAGGTGATGGAAGGTATATCATCCGTCCCCGTCTGCGACGTTGAGAGGGGTTTCATAGCCGGTCTCCTTGAAGCCGCCCTGAGTGTTGATCCCGGAAGACTCCACGTTGAAGAGACGGAGTGCATAGCGATGGGAGACCCTATATGCAGGCTGAAGGTTGAAGTAAGGGAAGAGCTAGCCAACTACCCGGAGCCGGACTACTCAAGGGTCAAACTGTACGGGGTGAAGGAGGGACTGAAGGAGAGAGCCGAAAACATGTCAAAGATAGCCCCCCTCATACCCCCTCCGGACAGATCCGGGATCATCGCTATACCCTCAAGGTTTAAAGATGTAGGGAAGGTCTGGGTAAGCCAACTTCCAACCGAGTACTACTCTTACGCCAACATGAGGATTCTGGAACTTGCAGATGAAGACTCCGCCAGATACGTGATGACTCTTGCAGGGTACGCTTGCGTCTTCTTTACGTACGTCTCCCTTGAATCCACCCCTATAGGGGATCTGCTCATAGGGGGTACTCAGGACGAGGACGAGTACATAAGGAGGCTCTTTTCTATGGGTAACTACCTCGGTTTCGGGGTGTTTGATATTGAAGTTTATAGAGATGGAGCGAAGGCGAAGATATACAACTTTTACGAGAACAACTATCTCCTTGCCCTATCAAGGGAACCCGTATCTTACTTTTTGAACGGAGCAGCTCTGGCAACGTACGTCGCCGGAAGGGTGTACAGGACTTACAGGAGGCAGGACGTCTTCTCCATACTGAAGGTTATGAAGTCTTTTGACGATTTCTACGGTAGGGCGGAATTCTCATCTTCCTTTGATAAATCTCAAAACGCTCAGAGCGTTGACCTCACCCTGGAGTTGTAAGCACCACCTTGTTGTTCAACCTCGTATGTTGAACATACCCCAGAACCTCTCCTACGCCTCCTTAAATTACCCGTACCATGCTTAAGATGATCTTCGCAGGAGCGCTTAGCCTGGGGTACTACACGGGGCTGGACCTTCCGAAGTCCCCCCATGCCATAGCCGAGGTAAAAGAGGCTTACGTGCAGACCGCGCAGTATGTGAATACGGCCGCCGGGGATGATGGCAGGCTCGGAAGGGCACTGCTATTCGGGGTCGTCGGTGCGGTTGCTGGAGGAGGTGCAGGATGCTGTGTGGATCTGATGATTGGACTACCGCTTATAGGTACGTGCGGTGGAGCGTGCGTCGGAGGTCTGGTGGGCGGTCTGGTCGGATATTCCTTCTAAGCTCCTGAGGAGGGATTATCGGATCGGCATTCGTCTGAGATGCCCATTACGGAAGTGGAGGAATTGCGGGCGTTCTACTGCAATTGAGATATGCGTCCGGAACTGACGCTGGATTTTAGGAAACTCGCCCACTCCTCTCTCTCCTCCCGAAGGAAGTTACCCCTCCTCAGGGTAATAGGAGCATCCGTAGGAACGTAGAGGTACCTCCCCAGATAGGATAGGGCTTGATGGAACCTCTTTTTGGGGTTCCTGACACCGGGGAAGATGAGATTCAGGTGCCTGAGGGCCTCCTCCTTGCCGAGGAGCCGCACGAAGGCGAGAGCCACCACAACCCTGCGGCTCCTGAACTTCACCTCCTTCTTACCGTGGTATAGGCGAAGTTTCCGGGCGAAAGAGAGGTAGGGCAGGTTCCTTATACGCCTATTGGCGTACCACCACGTATCACCCAGTCCGAGCAGTTGAGAAGGGGGTACGTACCTGTCTCCCGTCAGATACGCTCTCATGAGGTTGTAGTGGGTACGCAGTACCTCGCACTCCGGAGGTAAATCCTTCTCCTCAAGTAGATTCTCTCCCCTGACAAGGGAAAGGTTCATCTTCGTCATCAGGTAGGAGAAGCGATCCCCCAGATCCTCGTAAGTGTTCAGGAGCATCTCAAGCGTCATGGCGTCCCCATCAACGAAGGCCCTGGGCCTCATCAGGCGGAGTATACCGACGAGTGCGCCCTTAGAGAAGTGTTTCTTCAACTCATCGTCGTAAAGTTCGTCGTACTCTGCGAATTCCCCCGAGGAGAGCATGAGGTATACCTTCATGGAGAGCATCACCTCTTTACCGAGTTCACTTTCCCACACGCCCACGTCCACGTTCACCTCCTCCCCACGCAGAGACCTGATTCTAACACGTACGCTCTCAAGGGCGAGTTTCCATACGTCCTTATCCGGGTACCTGTTTCTGTTCAAACCCTCCCTCTCCACCCTGTTAAGGAGGTGAAGGGCTTCGTCCGTCTTGCCGAAGTAAGAGGCGAGGATGTCGGCCTTGATTATGAGGTTCTCGGTGCGGGATAGGATACCCTTAAGCCTCTCGGTGTCACACGAGAAGAAGGCGACGTACAGTTCCCAGGGCAGGAAGGAGTCGTCCCCCACCTTCTCCCTCCAGAGTTTCAGGTAAAAGTCCATCTTTCGCACGTCCCCCAGATCCTCAAGGGCTTTAAGGAGGTAGGCCATGTTGGTTCTGTTGAAATCCCGGTCCAGCCGCTCCTTCGCCTCCCTGTAGAGGTCGTATATGCGGTTATCCTTCCAGAGATCCCATAAGTTTCTATAAGACACCCACAGGGATTATAGAGCAGAAAAAACCCCCGCCCGAGCGGGCGGGGGGGAACACCGCGATGGTGGGCTATCTGACCACGAACTTGAGGAGCCTGCTCCTGCTACCTTCCTTCAGGCGAAGCATGAACACACCCGACGGTAGCCCCGTCCTCAAAACCTCCTCACCCCTCACGTCTACCCTCTTGCTGTACATCAGCCTTCCAGAGGCGTCGTATATCTTCACCTCTATACCCTCTCCCTCCCCTCTCAACATCACCTTTCCACCCTCTCCAAAGGCAACCTCTATGCCATCAACCTTGCCCGGCCTCTCCTCCCTCGCCGTCGCTACGTCCGCAGTGTACACCTGCATGCCCGCCGTCACGCTCGCCGTATACACCTTCCCATCCCTGTACCATACGTCCCTCGGCCCAGAAGGTGTGGTATAACGAGACGTAGTGTAATACGTCCCACCAATAGGATCGTAGGCCGAACCTACAAAGCCGTCGTAGTAGTTGGCTATGTACACCTTCCCTCCCGTGGCATCGTAGTGCGTCCCTATCACCTTGTTCCCAAACTCGTACCAGTACCCCTGCAGGCTCATCGCCGTCGGATCGCTTATGTCTATGGCGTCCATACCGTTGTCCATGTACGCCACGTACGCAAGGTTGTTGAACATGTCTAACGATACGTCCATGGCGTCCGTGAGAACGTAGGAGTCCGTGTACTTGCCAAGGTACGTGAAAGGTGTGCTTGAAACGTCTACGGCCAGAAGTCCCCCGTCTATGCCCCCCTTCATGGCCACGTAGGCGACCCCTCCAGAGGTCGCTACACCTACGGCCACTCCCGGAGATGTACCGTAGTCCTCGTGGTAAGTGAAACTGCTGTGGTCTATGGCGTACAGAGAGGAACTGTCCGCTATGAAGAGTAGCCCAGAGCCAAAGAGGGCGCAGTCGCAGTAGACGTCATAAGCGTAGCCGGGTGTGTTGTAACTGTTTACGAGGGAGGGGCTTGTCTTGTTCGTTACGTCTATGGCATACACGCCGTTCTCCCCCATGGCCATGTAGACCGTGTCGTTGGCCACTGTAAGGCCTTCTGCTTCACCGGTCAACGTAATACCCGACACGTAGGTAGGTTGTGTTCCTGATATGTCAAGTATCACCAGGTCCTGGCCCCCAAAGAGGGCGGCGTCGTTCCCGTCCTCTATGGCGAGGTAGGCGTAGTTGCCGTATACCTCCAAGTCCTTCGTCCACCCCCAGGCGGTGTAGAAGGAGACGAGGCGGGGGGAGGTGCGGGCGTTTACGTCGTAGTATGCTATATCTCTCCCATAGGGTACGAAGAGGGTGTCGTTCTCAAAGATGATGTCGCCACTCGGCGCACCCTCCAGTCTATCCGACACTATCATCCGCGGGTTGACCGGGTCGCTTATGTCGTAGATGTAGAGATAGGTTGAATCGCCGAACTCACTCGTGTATATGGTCAGAGCCAGCCTGTCGCCGAAGATGTGCATATACTGCGGCCCTGAGTAAACCCACCTTTCGGAATGAGGCAATCTGTTGATGGACAGCAGATAGGGCTGGGAAGGCGTGGAGAAGTCCCATACGGCCAGGACCATCGTGTCGGAGCTGGGGTAGGAGTTCCAGCACTTGTACGTTGTGTACAGCCGGTTATCGCGATAGGCCATATCTCCAACGGAGATTCCACGAGTAGAGGTATATATGGAGTTGCACATATCCGTCTCCGATATGGTGGCGACGGGTGTAAGGCCTCCCCGCGTGTCGTATACTCTTATGCCGATGTTTCCCATCATGAGTATGAGGTAATCCCCGAAGGACCTGAGCCTCATGTATGGAGGGCCGGAGGACGTGTCCAGGGTTATGGTGCGGGCCAGAGAGATGTTTCCGGTGGGCGAGAGGCTGTAGACTCCGAGGTAGGAGGTGGAGCTGTCCTGACTCCAGTAAGCCACATAAACGGTGTCGTGTATAACGATGATGTCCCTGAACCTTACCACCTTTCCCCTCGTTGGGGCCTGGGAGACGACGGTCATAGTGGCAGTATCCACGACATAAACGCTGTCGGCGTCCGTACTCGTTGAGTTAATGAAGGCTACCACCGAGTACTTGTAGCGACCTATTGCCATAACCATACCGTAAGCGTCATAGCCCGAAAAACATACCTCGTTTAAAGAGTACAGGTCCGTTATAGCATAACTTCCACCGGTGCTAACGGCGTGGAAGGAGCCGTTGACCCTTCTGACCCTCGCCACATCGCCGCCGCAGCTGGAATACCCAAAGGGAACAAAGGAAAGCATATGATCAAGCGTATCCCTCAGAACCTCTATCTTGCTGACGCCGTAGTTTGAGGCGGCGACGTATACGTACCTGCCGGAGGCGGCCATGGAGACGCCCGGTCCCCACGTCTGCGCCCTAATGTAGGAGTTGAGGTAGGAGTCGTACCTCACCAGAGAGGAGTCCGTACGGGAGCCGTCAAGGAGCCAGACGTAGCCGGAGAAGACGAGGACGTCCTTCGGGACCATTCCGGAGGGGAGGATTTTGCCATACTCAACCGTCTGGGTCTTGACGTTCATCATGGCCAGGTTATAACTGCCGTCGTAGAAGAGGAAGAAGATGTCGGGAGATGGGGAGTTGAAGGTACCCGCGAGCTGTCCCCGGAGGTATAGGTCCCCGTAGGCGAGGGCGTAGGTGTAGCCGTTGTTTATGCTCTTTATGTGGGTGGGGGCGGCGTTGGAAGGGGCGTTATCCTTGAGGATTATCAGGCCACTGTCTCCGGCAGCGACGTAGATCTTGTCCTCGTGCTTCAGTACCTTCAGGGCGTAGCCTGAGCCTCCAATATTGTAAGTCCCTACGTACGTTGGCGAGTAGGGGTCGTTTATCACGTAAACGTGGACGCCGCCGTACCCGGCCGCGATGTACGCGAACTTGTTCCCGGAGGAGAAGCGAGAAGGGGTAACGTAGACGTCCCTGAACTCACCGGAGTTGTGCGTTATTGAAAGGCGCAAAGGACTGTTAGGCGTGCTTACGTCCCAGATCTCAAGCCCTCCCTTACCCGCTGCTATGTATAGGTCTTCCCCTTCCTCGTCGTAGTGGAGGCCCCACACGATCCCCCTCGTCCTTATCTCCCCCACCTTGGCGAGGTTGCTGTCAAGGACGAGTACGCCTCCACCGCTGCCCATGAAGACGTACCCCCTCGCCGGGTCTACAGCCACAGCATAGGAGGGACCGAAGGGCCAGTTGCTGTGAAACCTGGCATTCAGGGAGTCAAAGCCCGATAGAACGCGGAAGTCCCCCACCTTCTTTATGCCATCACCCGCAGCCACCACGCTTCGCGCGGCCGTTCCCGAATTTGCCGATGCTATCAGCAGTATGTAGATCATACCTCTGAGATTCTAAGAACGTACCTGTGCGGGCTAACGTTAGGTTCAACATCCCGTGTTGAACAAAAAACCCCCGCCCTAATGGGCGGGGGGGAACACCGCGATGGTGGGCTACCTGACTACGAACTTGAGGAGCCTGCTCCTCCCACCTTCCTTCAGGTGAAGCATGAACACACCGGAGGGTAGCCCCGTCCTCAGCACCTCCTCACCCCTCACATCAACCTTCCTGCTGTACATCAACCTTCCAGAGGCGTCGTATATCTTCACCTCTATACCCTCACCCTCCCCTCTCAACATCACCTTTCCACCCTCACCAAAGGCAACCTCTACACCCTCAACCTTACCCGGCATCTCCTCACTCGCCGTTGCCACGTCCGCAGTGTACACCTGCATGCCCGCAGTAACGCTCGCCGTGTACACCTTACCATCCCTGTACCACACGTCCCTCGGCCCGGAAGGCGCTGTATAACTGGACGTAGTGTAATAGGACCCGCTCAGAGGATCGTAGGCCGAACCTACAAAGCCGTCGTAGTAGTTGGCTATATAAACCTTCCCACCTGTTGCATCGTAGAAGGTACCTATCACCTTGTTTCCCGGACTGTACCAGTACCCCTGCAGGCTCATGTTCGCCGGATCGCTTATGTCTATGGCGTCCATACCGTTGTCCATGTAGGCGACGTATGCGAGGTTGTTCATGACGTCTAATGACACATCCATTGCGTCCGTGAGGACGTAGGTGTCGGTGTATTCGCCAAGGTACGTGAACGGTGTGCCTGAGACGTCTACTGCCAGAAGTCCTCCGTCTATGCCTCCCTTCATGGCCACGTAGGCTACTCCTCCGTAGGTTGCCACGCTTACGGCTACGGCACCGGAAGGCATTCCGTAGTCCTCGTGGTACGTGAAACTGCTGTGATTTATGGCGTAGAGGGAGGAGCTGTCTGCTATGAAGAGCAGGCCGGAGCCGAAGAGGGCGCAGTCGCAATACACATCGTAAGCGTATCCGGGTGTGTTGTAGGTGTTTATGAGTGTGGGGTTGCTCTTGTTCGTCACGTCTATGGCGTATACGCCGTTGGTTCCCATGGCCATATAGACAGTGTCGTTGGCGACTGTGAGGCCCTCTGCTTTGCCGGTCAGTGTTATACCTGAGACGTAGGTGGGTTGTGTTCCTGAGATGTCAAGTATCACCAGGTCCTGGCCACCGAATAGGGCGGCGTCGTTGTCGTCCTCTATGGCGAGGTAGGCGTAGTTGCCGTATACCTCCACGTCTTTAGTCCAGCCCCACGCGGTGTAGGTACTCATGAGATAACCGTTGGTTGGAAGGGAATCCACCTGAATACTTGCCACCTTGTAGTAATCCCAGAGCATATCGTTGCGGCTGTTATGCACGGTATATACGTACCTGTTCGTCGCCTCAAGGTCCGAGGACACGGCTTCATCGTACTCCGCCGTGTGCTGGAGGTACTGGCGGGCGACCCGCTTCGGGAAAAACGGAGAGCTTATATCCACCGCCACTATGGTGTCTCCGGCCGTGACGTAAAGCCTGTTTCCCCTTACGTCCACGCGGGAGTTGGTGTTTTGAAGAGAGTTATTTGCGCTTACCATAAAATCTACGATCTTGGGTATCTCCCACTCCGGATGGCTTGCGTCGTATATGGAAATGTAAAAGGTATCCATGTTAACGTCGGTCGTGCATGCGATAGCCACGTACAGGTAGTTTCCGTACAGCGCGAAGTCTGGCACCTTCGTATAGGAACTCACCCCACACGGTGAAGCAAACCCGACCTTTGGTGAAAAGGCACCCACATACACGGGATCGGGATCCAGACGGTAGATGTATATGGAATCGTCCGAAGGCCCAAAGTCCGGAGATTCCTTTATGTAGAGGTAACGGTTGGATATCTGAACCATCTCCTCGTCTACGAACAGCGAGTTCCCGTCCCTTATAATGGTGGAGTCCACGACAACCAAACTGTCGCCGGAAGGTTGAAGTCTGAATATCTTGTTTCTATTGTGGGCTACATCCCGGGTCAGGGCGTAAACGTTAGGGCCTCTGATCACTATATCCTGAACCACGAGGCTATCCCCGAGTGTAACCTTCCTCCACGAAGACGGGTTGTTCATGTCTATCACGAAGATGGAGCTATCCCAGCAGGCGTAGGCCTGAGACGCCCCGAGGGTTAGGCAGGTAAGCCGGCTGGCCGAGGGATCGGTCACCAGATGATAGCAGCTGCCGTTCTGATAGTAGTACCCTCCCTGAACGAAGTGGAGGCCGATATAAGAGGGTGGATTCATAACTCCCCGCAGTTCAATATCCCCCACGTAGTAAGCGGAGTCACACCAGTAGTCCACGTACCCCCAGGGCAGGCCAGATGTGGAGGTGATGTCGTAAGTTAGCCTGTAAAGCTCCCCTCCGTAGTTCGCCTCAGCGAGGACGAGCTGGTTCCCGGCCACGTCAAGGGCGTAGGCCCCTCCCCTGTACGTCCTGTGCCTCCCTATACCATCCATGTCCGCGTCCAGATGAAGGTAGGCCGTGTCGCCTTGATTCGCGTTGGACACCCATATCCTGTCCTTCTCCACCTTGATGGCCCTCGGTGAGAAGTTAGATGGGAAGTTGATAAAGTCCTCCACGCCGGCTTCGTGAAGGTTGTACCTGTATATCCTGTCGGCTGTCAATACGATGAGGCTGGGTGAGGGAGCGTACCCGCTGTAAGGGTTGACAACCTCCCTCATGTCCGCGTAATCCACGTCTATGGCGTATGAGAGCGTGGTCAGGTTTGCATAAGGTGTGTACCTAGTGGGAGGGGATGTCCTGTTGTCCTCAAGGGCTATCACTCCGCTGTCCCCTGCCGCCACGTATACGATGCCGTCGTGTACGACGAGGTCGTAGGTATAGGCGCTTCCACCTATATCGTAGGATCCTATCAGATCTTCGGCGCTCACGTTGGTTATATCAACGACGTAAACCGTACCGCCCCCCGCAATGTACAGCCTGTTCCATTTAGAGATTAGGAACAGCCCTCTCGCGTAGGGTATGGACACCCCAAAACCCAGTTCGGAAGGCGCAGCCGGATCGTTTACGTCCCATATCTGAACCCCGGCCTTCCCGACCGCCACGTAGAGGCGGTAGTCGTCTTCGTCGTATGCCATGTCCCATACCACCCCACGGGTCCTTATCTCGGCGAGAACGTTCATCAGGGTGTCCATAACGTATATGGCCCCACCAGAGGATAGATATATTACCCCCCTGCCGTGGTCGTAGAGGACGGCGTAAGAGGGTCCGAAGGGCCAGTTGCTGTGGAAGCTGGCGTTTAAGGAGTCAAAGCCTGAGAGGACGCGGAAGTCTCCCACCTTCTTTATCCCCCTCTCCGCAGCCACCACGCTTCGCGCGGCCGTTCCCGAATTTGTCGTTGCGAATACTATCGCATGGAACATATCCGAAAGAGATTCTAAGAACGCACCTGTACGATACAACGTGGGGTTCAACCTCCCCTGTTGAACACACCCGTTCGGCCCTATAAGAGCCGTCCTAAAATCCCCGGTGATATGTTGTTCGGTTTTATCGTGAGCGCGCAGGGTGGGCCGGACGCCTTCGGTTATTACTGGAAGGACAACCGCGGTGGCCCACCGCAGGCAACCTTCAACTGGATAAACGTGGGAGAACCGGCAAGGGGATGCTACATGCAGTTTTATGAAACGACGGATCCCTTGCAGTACTGGATAGAGAGACCCCTCACGGCGGATCAGATGTTTCCGAGGTCCGACGAGAGCGTGGCGGCCGTACCCATCCCGTTTGATATGACCTTTTACGGGACCACACACCCCGCGCTGGACAGCCTCTACGTGAGCAGCAACGTCGTGGCCTCCTTTGACTCCCTCCTCGGAAGTAACGACTCTTCAAACGACACCATACCTTTCGCCGGCCTACCGAACTATACGGTTATAGCACCCTTCTGGGACGATATGAAGTCTACGGCCTACGTATGGACGGTGTCCGACCTAAGCACCTTCCCCGGAGCGTGGGCAGGCTGGGAGGCACATCAGGCCCTCGTCATAGAGTGGGACAGCATAGCCTACTGGAGCAACAGTTCCCCCGCCTCTTACGGTAAGATAGAGCTGATAATAACCGATAGCATACGCAACGGAAATAACGTCATGGTCTGGGTGTTCTACGGGGACTATCAGAGTACGAGCAGTACATCGGCTTCCATGGGGACGGAGAACGAGGACGGGAGCGAAGGGTGTTCCTACTTCGGACTTATAAACGACGGTTTCGGATTTACGCCGAACGTTACGGATTATTCACCCGGCGCCGTCCTTCTCCACGACACCATCCTCGGGGACACGAGCGTGCATTTCGTACTTTCCGGCGATGACGTCTACGATACCATTCCCGCACCCTTCAAGATAAGGCTCTACGGAGTATCCCTGCTTCCGGGGTACAAAATAATCGTCTCCTCCAACGGATGGGCATCGTTGGGGTACTACACTAACTCCTACAGGAACAACACCCCCATACCCGACACCACGGATCCGGACCACCTGATGGCCGTTTTCTGGGACGACCTCGTGGTCCTCGGCTCCGTGAAGTACAAGGTCGTGGGGACGTCTCCCAACCGTATTCTGGTCATAGAGTGGGACAGCGTGAAGACCTACGGTTCATCCTCCGGATCGGCGAACTTCCAGATCCAGATAAAGGAACTGCCGAACCTCACGGATCCCACCCTTCAGAGCGAGATATACTTCCTTTACAAGAACACGGACTTCGGCTCATCAACGCCTTCGGCCACCATAGGTATAGAGAGTATCTTCGGAGATACCGGCCTCGCCTACACCGGATCGGCCATAACGGGTACGTCCCCCAACATCTCCGCCATAGACACGAACGTGGTTATCATGTTCTACAAGGACGTGGCCACAGAAGTTTCGGAGAGGACGCGGGATAACGGCGAGACCACAGGCCACGCCACGGTGTACTCTTCTTCCGGCAGGATCGTGGGCAGGGTAAAGGTTGAGGATGGAGCAGTTGATCTGTCCCCTCTGAGGCTACCTTCAGGCGTCTACTTCGTACGCACGGGCAGAAAGATAACGAAGTACGTAGTAAGGTGAAGGGATAAGGGGGGCGGTGTCCCCCCTTTCCTGATATGAGTACGAAATTACTTCCTCGCGTTAATTTATCCGTTTCCTTCCACTATCCGCTTCCTCGCCTCCTCTATCATCCTTAAAAATTCCTCCTCGCTCAGGGTGGGGATCCCGTACCTCTGAGCCTTCTGGAGCTTGGAGCCGGGGTTCTTGCCCACGACGAGGTAGGTCACCTTCCGGGATACGCTGTTGGCGACGCTCCCACCCAACTCCTCTACCATCTTCTTGGCCTTGCTCCTCGGACAGCAGTCCAGCTCCCCCGTGAATACGAATATCTTGCCAGCGAGTGGGCCTCTGCTCTCGTCCTCGTAGAGTATCTTTACCCCGTACTGGAACATCTTCTGAATGGTACGGCGGTTATGCTCATCCTGGAAGTACTTCACTATGGCGTTGGCCGTCTCAGGTCCTATCCCTTTGATCTTCATAAGGTCAAGTTTTGTGGCTTTCATTAGATCCTCAAGACGGGGGAAGTGCTGTGCGAGAAGTTTGGCCGTCGCCTGTCCCACCGATGGGATTCCGAGGGCGTAGATGAAGCGGTGGTAAGGCACCTTCTTGGACCTCTGTATGGCCAGGTAGAGCTGCTCGGCCGAAACCTCGGCGAAGCCGGGGAGCTTCAGGAGGTCCTCCTTAGTCAGCTTGAAGACGTCGGCCAGGTCCTTCACCAGTCCCTTTTCAACAAGGAGGCGGGCGGTCTTGTCTCCGAGTCCCTCAACGTCAAAGGCGTCCCTGCTGGCGAGGTGCTTGATGCTGGCGACCAGACGGGCGGGACATGAGGCGTTTACGCACTTGAGGTAGGGGCCTTCCTGAACCACCTCACCGCCGCACACCGGACACCTGTCGGGTATGGGTACGGGCCTCTCCTTCCCCGTCCTCCTCTCCGGAATGGGCTTTATTATCTGGGGTATCACGTCCCCGGCCCTTGAGACCACCACCCAGTCCCCTATCATCACGCCGAGCTTCTTGAGTATCTCAACGTTGTGGAGGGTGGCCCTTGAGACTATCACCCCCCCTATCTCAACCGGCTCCAGCTCGGCCACCGGGGTGATTATCCCCGTCCTCCCCACCTGCCATACGACGTTCAGGAGCCTCGTCGTCCTCTCCCTCGGCTTGAACTTGGCGGCGAAGGCCCACCTCGGCGCCCTCGCCGTGTATCCGAGCCTGTCCCAGAGGGGTATGTCGTTCACCTTTATAACGAGGCCGTCCAGCTCGTAGTCGTAGGAGTCCCTCTTCGCCTCCCACTCCCTGTAGTGGCGGATTATCTCCTCGTCGTCCTTGGTCACGAACGGATCCGGGGCCTTAAAGCCCAACTCTCTGGCCTTTTTCAGGAACTCCGACTGCTTCTTGAACTCTATCTCGCTCTTCCCGAAGCCCCAGACGATGAAGTCCAGAGGCCTCTGGGCGGTTATGCGGGGGTCCAGCTGCATCAGGGAGCCGGCCGCGGCGTTCCGAGGGTTGGCGAAGGGCCTCTGCCCCTCCTCTATCAGCCTTTTGTTCAGCTCCTGAAAGGCCCTCTTCGGCATGACTACCTCGCCCCGGATCTCTATGGAGACGTCTTCAAATAGCCTCAGGGGAACCGTCCTTATCGTCCGGGCGTTGGGAGTGACGTCCTCCCCTACGTAGCCGTCCCCGCGGGTTATAGCCCTCACCAGTACCCCCTTCTCATACACTAACTCAAGGGAGGTACCGTCAAACTTAGGCTCAACGCAGAACTCCACGTCCATACCGGCCAGTTCCCTTATCCGCCGGAGCCTCTCCCTTATCTCCTGCTCGTTCCTGGCATCATCTAAGGAGAGCATCGGCACACTGTGCCTCGCCTGGGGGAACTCCCTCCGGGGTGGCGCCCCCACCTTCTGCGTCGGCGAGTCGGGCGTTATCAGCTCCGGGTACCTCTGCTCTAACTCCATCAGGCGACGCTTCAGCTCGTCGTACTCGGCATCGGAGACCAACGGGTTGTTAAGTACGTAGTAGTAGTAGTCGTACTTGCGGATAAGTTCCCGCAGACGTTCAACCTCTTCCTTAACCTCTTTTGGAACGGCCATAGAAAGGATTTTATGGTCAGGTACCCGACGAATGGGTAACCTTACTCAAGGCTATTGCCTGCCACGTACTCCCCTTTAAACCGCCCCACCTCATCGGCTATCGTCTGTAGGACGTAGGTTAGGACAGCAGCATCGTCCACATATCCGAGAAATGGCACAGCATCAAACAGGGCGTCCGTGGGTATAAGGAAGTACAACAGGGCCGCGGCGAGGGTAAGGGCGGTTTTGTTTTTCAGTCTGTACCTCCCGCTCAGGGTCTCCCTCAACATCCCGGCTACGAGGAGAAGATCCGAGATCATCCCTTTCGGACTTTCCCCTTTTTTCAACCTCTCCTCCGTCACCTCCAGTATCCACCACACGTCCCTTAAACCCTTCACCCGCGAAAGCGCCCACTTTAAAAGTACCCTTACCACAGGAGAATTTTAAGGCCGTTTTATATCACCTTACGTAGAGCGTCCACCGTTTTGAGACGGGCCGCCATGGTGGAAGGCACATAGGCAGCCACGAGGGATATGACGAGGGTGAGAAGAAGTATTATAACCCAGTCCAGTAGTTGCGGTTTAATGGGGACGTAATCTATCATGTACACGTCCGCGGGGATCTTAACGAGTTTGTACGTATCGGCTACGTAGGAGATCCCCCATCCGAAAACGGAACCGATGGCGGCACCGAGGACACCGAGTATGCCCCCGACCCCCGTAAAGACCGAGGTTATATCCCACCGGGTGAAACCGAGAGCCTTCATGAGGCCTATCTCCCACCTCTTCTCAAGGGTCAGCATGGTTATGCTCACCACCACGTTTATAGCCGATATCAGGAGGATGAGGGCGAAGGACAGGCTTATGGCCAGTCTCTCCATCTTGAGGGCGGCGAAGAGGGTACGGTTTATGGTCTGCCACGATGTGCATCCGTAGTTAAGTTTCACGACCTTCTTGCAGTACTTCCCTGCATCGTAGGGGTTGGGGACGTAGCCGAATACGAGAGGGGTCTCGTCGTCCTTCAGGCCTACGATCTTTCGCGCCTCTTTTATGTCCATTATTACGGTCTGGTCGTCGTGCATCATAAGGCCGGTCTCAAATATCCCGGAAACCTTTACCTTACGGGGTACCATCTGGGGGCCGAAAGGGGTCTGGCGGAGACTTACGATCTCCACGTCCATCCCCGGATCAACGCCGAGTCGGGAGGCGAGGCTCGTCCCGATAAGTACCCCGTCCCCTATCTCTCCAAGGACCATATAATCCTTAAGTTCACGTTTTATGTGTTTTACGTCCTGCGCCCGGAGGACCACGCCGTCCAGAGAGTTCCCCTCCCTGACTATGACCTTCGTCAGGATGGCTGGAGAGGGATCTATACCCAGACTCCTCAACTCCTTCATCACGTCTTCAACGTTACGGAACGGTACGCCGAGAGGGTGGGTTATGTGGAGATGGGGCTGAAGTATGAGTATGCGACGTTTGAGTTCCGACTGGAAACCGTTCATTATCCCGGTCACGATTATCAGGATAGATACACCGAGGGCTATGGAGAGGACACTGAGGAGGGCAAAGACGGAAACTATCCTGCTACCGCTGGTGAAGATGTACTTCCGTATTAAAAATAGATGGGCGCCCACGGAGTCTTTTATTCTACGGTAGTTTTACCCTTTTTGAAAGCACCGGATCTTCTTTGATAGCCCTGATCTCGTCTTCGGAAAGGGGCGTTGGCCTATCCCTTTCAACGTCCACGATGCACAGGAACCCAAGGGGTTGGCCCTTGTCGGCTATTAACTGGTGGGGGGTCCAGGACGGAATCCATACGACATCGTAGGGCTTGACGTCGTACACCCTGTCCTTTACGAAGACCGATCCCTCACCCTTCAGTATCATGACGGCGTGCTGATGCTCGTGCTTCTCAAGGGAGGAGGCGTATCCGGGCTGTATCTCAAAGTACCTGACCTCAAAGTTAAGTCCGTTCCTTTTGCCTAAAAGTACGACCTTCTTCACGTAGGGGCGGTATCGCATGGGGTAGCCGTCGGGCCAGGTCTCGCCGTCGTACGGCATGTAAATCGGCCACTCCTTCTTCTTTTTCACGGCCGGCGATTTTAAGGACGAAGTTTAATACGACCAGGATGTTGCGGGTGGTAGATGTACTGTTCTATTCCAGTGTATTTCTCGCAAAGGTGTAGCACTCGTTTGGGGGAGTAAGTATTTGAACGCCGGGACAAATTCTGGTATCCGATTCTCTTAACTCCTTCACACCCAAAAATTTGTTAAACTTATTGCCCTTCCATATTCTCCATATCCACTCTACTAAGTTGGATTGGATGAGTACTGTGGTAAATGCACCAACTTCATCCTTAACCTCTCCACCTTCCCTCCCACCACCCTCGCCTTGGGCGATGAAAAGTTGCCCAGTATCACAATTATAATGGACCCTTTGTCCTGACACGGATGGGTAGCATGGATCAAAATCCTGAAGGTAATCATGTAGGATAGCCGGCGTTTTGTGGGGATAGTGAGGCGGCATACGAATTAAAAGTTTGGGGCGTATTTCACCGTGTACCTCAACAAATAGTCCTGAATTACCGGAAGAATCTGAATAATAACCCTTCCTCAAACGTGCCGCCGTTATAATTGAAAGTGGAATGCCGGATGTTTTGCTTGATATCTTAAAGGATAACAGGGCTTATCTGGCTTACAGGGAAGCCAGAGCAAGGCTTGATCGCCACTTCTCATCTCTGAACATGCTCTACGTTCTTGAAGCCCTAGCCTCCATGGGCGATGTACGCAAACAGAGTGAGTACGTAAAGATGTGGAAGGAGAGGGGGACGGATCCTGACGCTTTCGCCTCTACGGAGGTGTATATCTATCAGAGCATGTGTCAGTCCGAGGCTCTGCGGGATGCTATCCGCAGGGCAGACAACAGGATAATTGAGGCGGACATGATGGCCACCTACTACGGTAAACCCTCGGTCGCCATCCGGATACTGCGGGACATAAAGGACACCGACTACAAAGTCAAAAGCTACCAGAGCCGCGAGTTCAGGGACTTCATAGTGGATACCGTTCTAACGCGGGCGCGGTTGTACATAGGGGAAAGGGTAAACCTATCGTCCCTCAAAAGGTACTACGAGCTGTCGGACGAGGTGATAAGGATTTACACGCTCCTATTCAAGTTCATGGCAGGCGAGTTTGATTACAAGGACATAGCCGATGGCGTTCTGAAGAGGGCCTTTTCTAAAGGGTCAAAGATGGCCATCCTGAATCTGATGCGGTACAAGGCTTTCGTGGAGATAGACGTCTTTAAACTGGAACTTCTGAAACACACCTTTACGAGCCTCGGGGACATGTATTCGGCCATACTTTCGGAGATATACCTTGACTTTTTGACAGATAAGGAACCTATGGACCCCTCAAGGATACCGGAGGACTGCGGTTTCCTGAGGACCCATTACCACCTCATGCGGAAGTACAGGTTCAACGAGGATTACCAGCCTCCGAAGGATATGCGGGGCATAGCAGATATGTGGTGGTACGTCAACAGGCGGCACAACAAACGTCCCTACCTGTCCTTTGCGGGAAAACTCCGCCTCTACGACGGAATGAAGGAGATAAAGTTCAGGAGCAGGAAGGTTATCGTGGCCCTGGCCTTCCTGAAGCTCCTCGGGAGGGAGAGGCTTGAGAAGAACCTGAACCTCGTTTTCCCGAACGTAAAGAATCCGAAGAAGAGGTTGTATCAGGCCCTGGCTCAACTCGGCAGGTACAGACACGTACCCACGGACGTAAGGATAACCTTCAGGAGGGGAAACTTCCTGCGCGACGAGAACGAACCGTGGGCGGAGTTTTTAAAAAAATGTGTGAGAGAGGAGAAGCTCTACGCCGTTTAAAAAAGGGGGTGTGCAACCCCCTTTAAACCCCGCCCTTTTCAGGGCATCAACGTACAGCCTTTATCAGCTTCACCCTATCCCCTATCCTCACCTTCAGGGTGTATGCGCCCCTCTTGAGTTTCAAGCCCACTCTGTGTTCACCCGCGGGAAGTATCCCTACGCTCTGCCTGTGTACGAGCCTTCCGGATGCATCGTAGACGTCAACCCCCACGTAGGCCTGACGCTTCAGGTTTATCGTTATTCCGTCCTTCTCAAGGGTGAAGTCGGAGGCGGACGAAGGACGCTCACTTACCTGCGTGGCCACGTCGTACAAAACGGCAGCGAAGGCGTCGCAACCTCCGAGCGTGGGGTAAGGCGTATATCCCCCGCTAAGGAAGTCCGTGTACTCGCACGTCACCCCGGCCGTGTATACCGTCTTGACGGAGGAGGGGTAGTTCATGAATACGGACGTGGCCTCATCGGCTTTGCTGCTCGCCAGGATGTAGGTGTTTGCGGACGTAAGCCCCAGATCCATCTCCATGACGAGGGCGTCCATATCTCCGGTCGTACCGTATACGGAGACCACACCCGGAAAGTCAAAGGGGTTGGCCGTTTTACCCGCGATATAGAGCGTATCGCCGGAAAGGTAGACGTCCGTGAGTTCGTCCCATCCGGACCCTCCGACGTACACTCCATCCACGAAGGAGGAGAGGTCGCTGACGGCCACGAAGCCGTCCCCTGATCCGAGGGGACCGAGGGGGGCGAGTGTAAAGGGCATGTCCGGGCTGCCGGTCCTACCTACTAAGAAGAAGAGGCCGTTAAGGGGATCGTATGCGAGGGCGTTTGCTCCATCTGAGGATGATCCTCCTATTACGAAGTTCTGGAAGAGGGCCGAGAGATCCGGTGCGAAGGCGACCAAAAAGGCGTCCTCGCCGTCGGGATTTCCCCACATCATGGCGGAGCCGGGAGGTCCGAAATCAAAGGAGTTGTGGGTCTTGCCGGCTATCACCACATCTCCCGTGTTCAGGTCAAAGGCCACGCCGTAGGCGTAATCACCCTCGGTGGAGCTTCCTATTACGGCCGTGCCGAGGTAGTTCAGGCCGAAGTCCAGAAGGCCGACGAAGGCGTCTATGCCTCCGGCGTTGTAAATGTAAAGGGGAGCGGGAAGTCCGAGGGTGTCCCAGGTCTCACCGGCGAGGGCTACGTTCCCGGTTGTGGGGTCCAGGTCTATGTCCCATAGGTAATCGTACCCCCTGCCACCGACGACAGCCGCCCCCATAAGGGTGGCGAGATCTGGCGAGAGCAGGGCAACGAAGGCGTCCGTATATCCTCCTGAGCCGTAGCGCACATAGGCCCCGCCGAGGAAGTCGTAAGAGGCGGTATGCCCTCCCACTATTACCGTTCCGGTCATATCCTCAAACAGTATGTCCGTGCCTCCGTCCGATCCTCCACCGCTGAGTATGGCGGTGACTATATGTGTTGCGAGATCCGGAGAGAAAAGGCTGACGAAGGCCTCCTTGCCCCACGAGGAAGGGCCGTGGTATATGCGGGAGGGGGCGAATACGGGCGTGTAGGTCTCACCGGTTATGTACACCTCTCCTGAAGGGGAGGCGGCCACTCCAAGCGCCCCGTCGTACCCGAGGCTTCCGAACACAGAAGTGCCTACGTGGGCAGTGATCTCAACGTTGAACATCGTGAAGAAGCCGTCCTCTCCTCCAGTCGTTCCGAACGTGGCCCTTGAGGGGGCGAAGTCCGAGGAGTTAACGCACCTTCCCACGACCGCCACGTCTTCAAGCGTCGGGGAAACCTCAATATCGTGCGGCATGTCGTTTTTGCTCCCCGCCAGAACGCTCGTCTGGGAGTGGTTGAGGTCGCCGTTCAGGATATAGAAGAATACGTCCTCCTCCCCCGTGGTCCCGAAAACCGCCGTGGACGAGTACCCGTATAAGCCGCTGTACTGGGTGGTCCTTCCGGTTATATAAACGTATCCCATGGCGCTCACGTCCATGGCGTAGGCGTACTCGTTACCTGAGCCTGAGACCACGGTCGTTTTAACGTGGTTGGTGAGATCCGGTGAAAGCTTCGTAGCGAACACGTCCCATCCGGAGCGGGTCCCCAGAGTTGTTCTGCTTGGGGCAATATTTGAGGACATGGTGTACCCCGCGACGTACACCGTATCATCCGCACCGAGGTCAACGCCTGCGGCTATGTCCTCTGAGCTTCCGGCCACGAGGACCGTCCTTATGTGGTTCAGGGAAGAGGAGAAGAGGGATACGAAGACCTCCTGTCCCCCGGCCGTACCCATAACCGTGTGGCTGGCAAACGTGCTGGCGTTCCCGACCGTGCCGGAGACGTAGAGGTTTCCGGAGGAGGTGGAGAGTGCCATAGAGGACGGGTGGTCGGCCGAGTCCGATGCGAGTACGACACCCTTTATGTACGTGTTCAGGTCGTAGGTGAGCTTGCTCACCATTACGTTCCGGTCCCCCTGCCTGACGGCGCCGTAAACCGTGAGGGGCGATGGGAGACCTGCCGTGTCCCTTATAAGGGAGAGTACGAAGACATCCCCTGAGGGGGATACGATTATGTCCTTGCCGTATTCATCGGCAGCACCGCCTATGAGGGCCGTTCCGAGGTGCGTGGACAGATCTGGAGATAGACGCGTCACGAAAATGGAAGATGAAGAGGCCTGACCGAAGACGACCCTTGAAGGTGCAATATCTGTGGAGAAAGTAAACCCTACCACGTATATCTCCGAGGCCACGAAAACCTCCACCCCTTCGTCTATGTAGGATCCGGATACGATGGCCCCCTCAATGAGGGTGATGCCGTCGGGGGCGAAGTGGAGGACAAAGGCGTCGCTCCCCATTTCGCTGCCCAGCGTCCCGTGAACGGGCAGGGGAATAAAGCCGTCGTAAGCTCCCACGGACCCGGTTATGTAGATCGTTCCGTCCGAAGCGTAGGCAACACCCTTTACCACATCTTCGCCGTATCCGCCTATCACGGCGGCCGAGAGGATGTAGGGATCAATTACGAGGGTGTGTCTCCTGTCGTACTCCCCTACGGCGAACCTCAGGCTGCTACCCTCAACTTCTGCGTTAACTGTGATCTCCTGTGTCCCCTGAAAGGCCCTGAGGCCGGTCATCTTCAGGAGGTCTTCCCCTGAAGGGGAGGTGAGGACTATCTCACCGTTTGCCGTATGGAAGGAGCCGTTTTCGGCCCGGAGGTTTATATCCGAGACTTCGCCACCCGGACGGACGAAGAACTGGAGGGTCATATCGCCAGAGGAGAGGGTGAGGACGGCGTCTATATTGGGGTAGATCTCCTTCAGGACGACCTGAGAGCATAGCCTTATGCCCTTAAATGTTTCCTTTGGGGCGAAGAAGTTTATCTTACCTCCGTCGCAGCTCTTGCCGAGGACAAAGCGGGGAGACGATCCGAAGGAGAGGAGGGTTTTATCAAGCAGGACGCTTCCGTCTGAGAGAACCGCAACCTTACCTTTCGGAAACGTATAAAAACGGACGTTTTCGTCCGCCTGACCGACGTTTTCCATGAAATACACCTGAGAAAAGGATAAAACCCAGAGCATATTTTGATTCTAAAAACGGATTTGTGGTAGGAAAGCCTATGTTCAACGGGCGGTGTTGAACCGGTGGAGCGTTTTGGGAAATGTGTGGGAATAGACACCGTTTATCGCGGTCAAAGGAGTGGAAGTTCTCAACATAGTCGGAAGGAAGTCAGATCTCATCATAGAGACCCTTCGGTATTTGAGGTAGAGCGAGCGCGCGTATGAAAAGAAGGGTAAACCTACAAGGCCTCTGCTATACCCATAGGACTGTCTTCAGACAGGTCAGGATTATGGAGCATAACAACATGGTTTTTTTCGCCTCTATCAGCTCCGTCTCCTACGAACCTAACCAACTCACCGCCCTAAAATACCTCTACTACGGGAAATCGGGGGATAGGATTATGTTTCTGCTTTCCGTCTTAACCGTCATCATCTCCTCCTCCCTCTTACTGGCCCCTGTACTGTACCGCGAATTACTTGATCGGGTCATATACTCAAAGGATATACAGGCTGCCATATTCTTCGCCTTATCCCTTGTTGTTATAAATCTTATCTCCTCGGTACTCAGGTACTTGAAAAGCGTTCTCTCGGAAAAGGAAGCCCTCAACAGGGCAAAGAGGAGGCTGGTAGATTACCTCTCCCGTTTTTACTCCTTGAGCGTCAGGGATGCCTTACGGGGAGAGCATTACCTCAACGTCCTTTACGACCGCAATCTGGAGTTATCAAGGGAGGAAATAGGACTGATCCTGAAAGGTGTGGGCGTCGTATCGGGTGGCATATTCGCCTTCGCCGGTGGGTTGTACATCGCCCCACCTCTTTTCCTGACAAGCGCTGGATTGTGGATACTTATGGCCATCCTGACATCCCGTTTATCCTCAATTCTTCAGAAGATTTCCGCCGCGGAGCTGGAAGAGGAATCCAGACTTAAAGGTAACCTTATGGACTTCTTCCGGGCGTTCAAGCTCTGGAGAAATATACCTGCAAAGATGGAGTATTTAGTGGGAAGTTTTAGAGAATACGGTAAGAGGTTTATCAGGCTTGAGCTTTTCCGATCTTTTCTGTTTAACTCCACATGGTTCTTTAACCAGTTCGTATTCGTTTTCGCCATAGTTTTTGGAGGTTATCTGACTTTTATTCACGTTATAAGTTTAAGCGACTTCCTCGCCACAATATACCTTCTCGGAAATACCTGGGGTGTTATGGCCGAGTTTATGGAACTTCTTCCCATGTACAAAGAGATCAAGGGTAAGAGGGAGGCTATGGAGGGAAGCTTTCATCCTCTTGAGGAGTACAGAGAGAGATGTCGGGGTGTCCGGTGTGATAGGGTCGTGGTATCCTATGAGGGGAAAGCGGTGCTTAACGGACTGAACCTCAGGATGAATCCGGGCGACAGGATCCTCCTGTACGGCCCAAACGGGTCCGGCAAAACGACCCTTGGCCACCTAATCTCCGGGAACCTGAAGCCAGACAGTGGAAGGGTCTGCGTTCCTGCGCGTGTATCATCGGTACTCCTGCCCCTTAAATTACCCCCCGTGAAGGTCGGGGAACTTCTATCCGAAAATAACGTAAGGGAGTTTTCTCTTTCCGATTTAAAGGAAAAGGTATGTACGGAACTTTCCGCAGGTCAGAAGAAGAAGGTGGCAATAGCCTTAGCGTTATCCAGGGATGCGGATCTCTACGTTCTTGATGAGCCACTCGCCAACCTTGACGCGGGAGCAAAAGAGTACTTTTTGAACAAGATACTGGAAAGGACCGAAGGTAAGAGCCTTATCCTGATAAGTCACGAAAAGGTTGAGGGCCTAAAGGAGGTTGGAATGGATGTACTTCAAAGTCAGGTTTAGGTACATAGCAGTTGCTATCTTTCTACTCGTTCTTAACGCCGTTATGGGGGTTGCCGAGGTGTGGTTTCCCATCCTTATGGGGAACATAATTGACAGTATTGAAAGTCAGGATTTCGCCGCTTTCAGGTTGTACGCCCTCATGCAAATCCTCCTTCTTCTTGCTTATCCTATGGTTTACGTCTGGGGGGACTGGATTGAGGCCCATTTGAAGTTTTCCATGGTCAAAGATATAGTGGTTAATAGCAGCAGGGAGGTCCTGAAAAAGGATATGAGGATTCTCGGAGAAAGCGGGTATGTGGTGAGTCGTTTATATGACGACTCCCTTCAGGCCATCTCTGGCGTACTGGAGAACGCTATCGGAATAGCCTATACTCTCGGCCTGCTCGTATGGGGCGCCCTTGTGATCATCCGTATACACGCGTCTTTAGCCCTCTTCTTCCTGATAGCCATCCTGATCCTCCAGCTATTCTCAACCAGACTCTACACGTCTCTGCATCGCCTGACATTACTCTTAAGCGAGAAGGAAGCTATACTTAAGGATTTTCTTCTGGAATTCCTTAAGGCCTACCAAATAGTAAGGAACATAACGGGATTTAACTCGGTATTAAAAGATGCCTTGATCTCTAAAGTGGGGGAGACCTTTGGGGTAAGGTTATTGCTTGAGAAGAGAAAAAGTCTGGTATCCGAATACGCATCTTCATCGGTATTACTGAGCGTCCTGGTGGCGATGGTTGTCGGGAGTATTTTCGTCCTTAGAGGTGATATGGGTGTGGGGCAGTTCGTAACCTTCTATGCCACCCTTGGTCTCTTCGCCCGCTATGTCGGAACTCTGGCCAATCTCGCAGGAAATGCGGTTAAGAGTACGGGATACATGAAGAGACTGGGGGATTTCCTCAGACCTGAAAGGCCGTACTACAGGGTAGGAGAAGAAGTCGTTTTAAAAGATGTCTCCGTATCGTATAATGGGAAACCTGTACTTAAAGGTGTAAATTTCCGCATGAGAAGGGGAGATAGAATCCGGATCGTAGGATCCAACGGTTCGGGTAAAACGACACTTGCGAACGTCCTGGCGGGCATACTCGCTCCGGAAAGTGGGGAAGTTGTTCTGCCTTCCTCAATTTCCTTTATTACCCATCCGTTCCACTTCCCAAACCTGCAGGTGAACTACCTGATAGACTACGAAACTGCACAAAAGTTTGGCCTTACGGAAGCGTACCGTACTCCGGCCAGCGATCTTTCGGCGGGTCAGAAGGCTCGCCTTGCTCTGGCCTTAGCGTTATCCAGGGATGCGGATCTTTACGTTCTTGACGAGCCGCTCGCCAACCTTGATGCGGGAGCAAAGGAGTACTTTTTGAACAAGATACTGGAAAGGACCGAAGGGAAGAGCCTTATCCTGATAAGCCACGAAAAGGTTGAGGGCCTAAAGGAGGTCGGAATGGATACTCTTCAGAATTGAGATTTGCAGCTGAGTTTTTCTATTGTTTACGGCCGGGAGATATGGTTTCCCCCTATAACAGGCGTTGGGATATAAACTATCCGCTTTGAACATATCATGGAAAAAATTCGGTAAAGATGGAATAAACGCCTGTTTAGATCTTCCCCTTTTCTTCGCTTCTGACACCCCCTCTCCTCGCAGCATCCGTTGCATCGGATCTTTCGGATACTCTTCGCTGTATCGCCTCCTCCAACCCCATACCCAATATCTTCTTTTTCCCCTTCTATCCTTCCTATTCGTACCTGCGGAGAAGAGCGTTTTCGGCGTACCACAGATGGGGATAACCGTAACGAACTACGCTCAAGTGTAGAATACCCTATCCTGATGGTCGGTAATATAGCCCTCTTTCAAATAGGAGGTAACCCATGGTAGAGTTCTCGCTATTTTATTTCCTTCCACCCCCACCCCTGTTCCTGTACGAGGTCCCTGCCGAAACCACGTATGTATCCGGTGGTTTCAACTTCGCCCAGATAGACAACCTACAGACTTTCGTTAGGCCCGAAGGTCTTCCCGACAACTACGCCTTTCCCGTGGCCTTCAAGGTATCAAACGGTATGCGGTTCAATACCTCCCTCATGTGGTCAGGAGACTGGAGTTTCTATATCGCCCTTCCCTCCGTATACGTCTCCACCCCTCCCCTTGGCACGAGCGCCCTTCAGGGAAACCCACCGGAGGTGATCTGGAGGGAAATAGACGCCTCCATAGAGGATACACTACTACCCGTTGAGGTGGACGGCCTGAGGGGAAAGGTGCCGGTTACGTGGAGGATAAAAGGGAACGTCACGATCCAGCCCATCCTTACGTCCGAGAGTGGATTCTCCTACCTACCCGTAACCTTCGGAATAGGTAAGAACTTCGGGGATTACTTCCTCAGCGTTGAGGGGAACGTTAGCCGGTTTTCCGGTAAAGGGGGATGGGATATAAGGTACGTGGGAGGGCAGATATACGAGGACACCTTCGCCCTATCGGGTGTCCAGAACGAGGCCGTTTTCGGCTTCCAGCTTGCCGAAGAGAACGTTGCGAGGTACGTGTACTCCTTTGAGATGGACCCGACGATACTCTACAACGCTGGCTTTCAATTCGGGAGGCGTTTCGGAAGGTTCAGGCTGGGTGGAGGTGTTGAGACCTTCAGGACCTTAACCCTTAACTTCTCGGACTCCCTGTATTACAACTACATCTCGGATCTTGTGGGAAACTGGGTCAGGAGCGAACTGTTCAACAACGACCTCTACGCCGAGTATTCGGCCGACTCGGATACCGTATATCTGCGGGGAAGCGCCACGGTGGGACTGAAAACGGAAGGGACGTTGAGGGACAGCGTAAGTACTACCGGAACTCACGCCTTCCCGGTGCGGGGTGGGACCTATCCGTTTTTTACCTTCTCTTACACCTGTCTCTTATACACATC
>WFXS01000112.1 GCA_015490465.1 Caldifarciminota bacterium | reverse complement strand
CCGAAAGGCGGTCCAGGGCGTACGCCCATCCCCGTATCGCCCCCGTCATCAGGAGGTTGTCTAAGTATTTCGAAAATGACCACAGGGGCCTGATCACCTTCTCCCCCTTCCTCCATATCACCACCGGGTAGGTCTCATCGTCCACGTCCAACCGCACGAGGGCGACCTCGTCCTCAAAGGGGGAGTCAAAAACCCTCATCTTCCGATAACCTCTGGGTCTCCTCCCGAAGTCGGGGACGTCCCCCTCCTCCCCCACCAGGGCCTCAACGGGCAGTATCCGAGAAGATCCAACCCTGCCTATCCCCTCTATCCCGTAGGAGAAGGTCAGGCCGTTGCACACCCTGTAGAAGTCCATCAGGTAGTCCGGGAGACTTACACCGAACCTCTCCTCCGCCTCCCTCGCCATCTCCCTCAACCTGTCCTCGGAAACGGGAGGGTTCACC
Organism: Caldifarciminota bacterium; assembly: GCA_015490465.1. Lineage (GTDB taxonomy): Bacteria > Hydrothermota > Hydrothermia > LBFQ01 > LBFQ01 > JAADCS01. Next base: position 10,057 of record WFXS01000112.1, on the reverse strand, counting down.
TCAAGCCTTACGTCTATCCCGTCGGATACGTCCTTCAGCCTCCGGGCGAGATCCTTGAGCCTTACGAGGAAGCCCAGGGCGTAGTCGCCGTAGTAGTGAAAGACGGCACCCTTCGTTATGAAGTTGCGTCTGGTTGCGAGGATGACGTCGCTCCTTTTCATGAACTGCGCCCCGGTGAAGTCGGCATCTCCCTTGAAGCGGGTTCCCTCTATCTCAAGGTGTCCCTTAAAAATGGCTCCTCTGAAGGACACGTGGGAGAGAAACCTGCTGTATGCCAGAGCCGCCCACTCCCCTTCGCACACGCACCCGTCAAACGTCGCCAACCCCTTGAAGGTGGAGTTGCTTATCTCCAGATTTCTTATACGGGAGCCGGACAGGTCAAAGATGCCGCCAACCTTGATCCTGAAGAGGTGCAGGTGGTGGGAGAAGTGCGCCCCGCGGATGAGTACGTCCGAGCCGAAGGTAGCCTCATCAAAGCCGGAGTGCAACCGTATGGACGCCCCATCAAGGCGGAAGGGTCCCCGGAAGGAGGCTTCGTCCATGTTGAGGTTGGTTCTTACGTCTATACCGGATAGGTCCGCTTCGGCCCGGAACTCGGCTTCGGTGAAATCGCCCACATTAAAGGTGGCACGGACGAAGTCCGCCCTACCCAAGAACTTTGTCCCCATAAAGAGACCCCTCTCTTTAAAGACGCTCTCCCGGAAGGAGACCCCTCCCTCAAAGACGACCTGCGAGAAGTCCGCCCTCGTGAGGAAGCGGGTACGCCTGAAGGAGGCGAAGCCGGAGAAGGTACTCTCCTCAAAGTAGGCGAGGTCGTGGAACACCACGTCGTCAAATATTGACCTGCCCATGAACTTGACCTGCGAAGTGTGGAGCCACGTCCGGAAGGTCGCCCCCTCAAAGATGACGCTCCCGTTGAAGACCGTCTCCTCCCCCTCCTCCCAGAAGGGGATACCCGTACTGCTCTTGGGGAAGTCAAAGCCGGAGAAGTCGTACGCCCTACCGAGGAGTATCCCCCACCGCTCCCTGTACCTGTTCGCCCAGAAGGGGAGGTTGAGGTACTTCCTGAGGGGTCTCCAGAACTCCCTGTCGCTGAACTCCTTGTCCCATATATCGGCCTCCTTGGACGTGTGGAAGACGCACTTGCCCCTCTCCGAGGGTGGTATGGCCTCTAACTCCTCCCTCCCAGCCCACGCGAAACCGATAGCATCCCTGAGGCACCCCATGACGGAGCAGATGGACGAGTCAAGGCCGTAGCCCCTGGCGACCTCCCACGCCTCCGGGTTCTCCCGTACGTTCCTGGCGTGGTGGTCGTACCGGTACTTCCTCCATGTTCTCTCGTTAAAGATCAGTCGCATAATGGGATTGTAAGGGAGTTTTTGGGGATTCAACAATTTCAGGAATACTTAAGTCGTAAATACCAAAAATGTCAAAAACATGGAGCCGATAACGGCGGGCGTCCCATGATGCTAACTCAAGTTCTCATTTGAGGCTCTGCGATAACGTGGAGATTAAAGGAACGACACCGATTGAAAATTTTCGCATACCCGCAGTTACGTCCGCATAGACCCCTTTTTTAATATTTGGAACTTGTAACGGACGTAGATAAACCGTTAAACTGTAGGTTGCGATCTAAACGTTCAAGTATTGACGATTATGCAAAGTAATTGTAATAATTTAAAGCCTTCTACAGACAGCAACTGAAATTTCTATAAAACGTGAATCAACTGTATAATACTTCACGATGATTTTGTACGCTCTAATATCCCAATGTGCACCAGTACCTGCAGGTACTATAGTAATGTTTGATAGCACGCCTCCTCCGGGGTGGCAGATTATTACGGATTTTGCGGGTCGTTTTCCGCTCGGTACGAATACGTACGGGGGAACACTCGGTGGTACGTCTACCCACACCCACACCATCTCCGGTACGACCACGTCCGGATCCACGACTCCCAACTGCGGGGGGGTAAGCTGGACGATTTACCCCATGGATCCCCATTCCCATACCTTCTCCGTAACTACGGATCCCGCCTCTCACATACCCCCATACAGGACGTTCATATTCGCTAAAGCCCTGTCCGATTACAACGCCCTTCCGAGGAACGCCGTCGTGATGTCCTACTACGCGCCAACGCGTCCGGAGTGGACGGACATAACCGCCTCCATGATGGACAGGTTCCCCAGAGGGGACGCCACGCCGGGTCTAACGGGCGGTTCGGCTACCCACACCCACACCTATGCCGGGCGTGTGGATTCCAACTGGTCCTACAGCTCGGATATAGCCGATTACGGATCAACCTACCATACGCCGTACCGGGCCATGCACGACCACGCCTTCTCCGGGACCACGGGAAGCGCGAGCAACATCCCGCCCTACCGTACGGTGAGGTTCTGGAAGGCCAACACCTGGCCGGCTTTCGTGGACTCCTGTCGTATAATATTCATGTTTGATACCCTTCCCTCCTGCCCTTACTTCAACCTTCTGAGCGAGTTCAACGGTCGTATACCGAGAGCCAACACCACGACAGGTACCAACGGTGGCAGCACATCCCACACCCACTCCTTCTCCTTCACAACCGACACGTACTACGGACCCTCCGTATGGACGGGTGGTGCCGTATCCTCACACCTGCCCCACGGACACAACCACAGTGCGAGCGGTACGACCTCTTCGGCGAACCATATGCCCCCCTACAGGACGGTGGTGTTCGCCACCTACTGTGGCCCCTTCGGTGGAGGTGAAGATCTCGCTGTAGACGAGTACGCCATATCCTGGAAAGGGGAGTTTGAGTATACGGTGTACACCCTGAACGGGAAGGTGGTTGATAGGGGGAAAGGGAAGGACAGGGTGAGGCTGGACGACCTCCCTGCGGGCGTGTACTTCGTGATCGTGAGCAGGAACGGCGTTAAAAGGACGGAGAAGATAATAAAAAGGAGGTAGAAAATGCTTTTGATAATGGGCGCAGTGGAGGTATGCGGAGACATAGGTACACTGACTCCCCTCTCGGCCCGGAGGGGATGTTGCGACGTCTACAACCCCCTTCTGGACTCCTCAAACGTAATATCCCTGAGCAAGTACCCCTTCGGTGCAAACCTTACGGCCGACCTTGACCCCGCGACCAATACCGTATTCATGGGCGTAGGTGGAGGTATCAGAATATACTCCTTACCGTCGGCATCCCTCATCTCCGAGATCAAGACCGACGGGGTAGTAATGGACGTCCTGTACCACTCCGGCCATCTCTACGTGGCCAACGGGCTTGAAGGCCTTCTCGTTTACGACGTCTCCGACCCCTCATCCCCCTCTCTGGTGTACTCTTACGATTCTCCCGGCTTCGCAAAGAGGCTCAACCTCTACGGCACGACTCTGTTCCTCTCCGACGGCGAGTTCGGTGTAAAGGTGTTTGACGTGTCCTCCCCCGGATCGCCCACTCTCGTGGGTGCCATAAGCGTCATGGGGGACGCGTCCGGTGTAGCCTTAAACGGGAACGTACTTTACGTTGCAGAGGTCTCCTCAGGCTTCTCCGTTTACGATGTAAGCGACCTCTCCTCCCCATCCCTCATAACCCGCGTAACTTCCGCCGGTTCCGTCCTGAACCTGAGCCTCTCCGGAAACAGGCTTTTCGCCTCCACCGGAACGGGTGGTACGAAGGTCTACGACGTGAGTACGCCGACCTCCCCCGCCCTCCTTACTGCTGTAAGTACCTCCGCCCGGACGACGGACGTGGATCCGGCCTACTCCTACGTGTACGTGGCGGACATGCCTGCGGGCATAAACATCTACGACGCCTCCACCCTCTCCCACGTGGGGAACGTACCCACGTACGGCGTTGCCTACTCCACAAAGGTGGTGGGGAACTACATGTTAGTATCGGAGGACATAGCAGGACTTGAGATCTACGATATATCAACACCCATGTCCCCGTCCCTCGTCACCTACATAGAGGCCGAAGGGTGCTTTTACGACGTCAAGAGCGACGGCATCAACGTGTACGCTGCCGCAGGCTCCAAGGGTATAAAGTTCTTTGACTACAGCTCCTCAGACCCCGTGAAGGTGGACGAGGTGAGGGGCGGGTACGCCTTTGAGGTCTTCCCCTACGACGGTAAGGTGTACGTCGCGGCTGGCCGCCTCGGCGGACTCCGCATATACGACGCTACCACCCATAACCTGCTCGGCTCGTACGACACCCCCGGCAGTGCCGAGGGCGTCTTCGTATCCGGAAACTACGCCTACGTGGCCGATGGCCTTTACGGTGTACGGATAATAGACGTATCCGACCCCACGTCCCCTACGGAGGTGGCCTACTACGACTCGCCCGGTCAGGCCCACAGGGTCTTCGTGGAAGGTAACCTGCTCTACGTCGCCGACGGAAGCGAGGGACTCAGGATAGTGGACGTTTCGGATCCCACCTCCCCGGTGGAGATAGGGGCGTACAACACGCCCGGAACGGCCATGGGGGTTTTCGCCCTCTTCCCCTACGTATTCTTAGCGGACGGTGGGGCGAGTGGCCTCAGGGTTATAGACGTATCCGATCCAACCTCTCCCTACGAGTACGCCCACTACATGACCCCCGGTGAGGCGAAGGACGTTAAGGTGTTCGCCAACAGGGCCTACGTGGCCGACGGTGTAGGGGGAATGCGGATATACGACCTCTCCTCCCTGCCGACCATAACCGAGTTCGGGTACTACGATACGCCCTGGTCCTCCCAGTCCGTCTTCGTGGATTACTCCGGCAGGATATTCGTGGCCGACCTCTCCGCCGGCTTCCTGGTCCTGACCGTTCCTCAGGCCGTATCCGTCTCCGAGTCCTACGTTGAGGGAGCCTCAATACGATTCTACAAGAACTCCGCCGAGATCCTGTTCTCCACGTCCGTACCCGGAAGGGCGACCGTATCCGTTTACTCTAAGGATGGACGCAGGGTTCTGCACACCTCGTTCAAGCTCAGGAAAGGGACGGGAAGCAAGACCCTTGACCTGTCTTCTCTCGCTAAGGGAATATACTACGTGAAGGTCAGGATGCCGTCCGGAAACGTGAAGACCGGCGTCCTGATAGCGCGGTAGAGGATCTCCGCACGGTAAGGGGGCCGGGTCACGGCCCGGCCCTTTTTCGTTGGCCTACGAGGGTAAAATACCCCCTATGGAGTTCAGGGATCTGAACGAGTTCAGGGAGTACGTCCGGGACGTGGCCGAAAAACACGTCCGCCCCCATGCCATGAAGGTGGATCTGGAGGACAGGTTCGTTAGAGAGAGCGTAGACGCCGTATTCGGGGCCGGACTTGGCGGTATTACCATACCGAAGGAGTACGGGGGTCTCGGTCTTCCCACCCGCTATTACGCCGTCTTCATAGAGGAGCTCACGAGGGTATGTCCATCAACGGCGGTAACCTTCGCCGTCACCTCTGGCCTCGTGGCCAACTTCCTGACGAACTTCGCAGGGGAACACCTGAAGGGGAAGTACCTGCCCGGACTGGCCACCGGCGAGTACATAGGGGCCTTCGGTCTCACGGAACCCTGTTGCGGTTCGGACGCCGGCGCCCTCAGGACGAAGGCAGAGGAGGTGGAAGGGGGATTCCGGATAAGCGGACAGAAGCAGTTCATCACCAACGGTTCCGTGGCAGACTTCGTTATAGTTATGGCAAAGAGCGATCCCGATAAGGGTAAGAGGGGTATAAGCGCCTTCGTGGTTCCCACGGATGCAGAGGGTTTCCACGTCCTGAAGGACGAGGATAAGATGGGGTGGAGGGGTTCCGTCACCAGCGCCCTGTCCTTTGATGAGGTCTTCGTACCGGCTGAGAACCTGATCGGGGAGAGGGGAGCGGGCCTGAAGTACGCCCTCGCATCCCTTGATGCGGGCAGAGTAGGTATAGCCGCCATGGGCGTGGGTACGATAGCCAGAGCCTTGGAGCTGGCCACGGAGTACGTAAAAGCCAACGGTCTCCAGCACAACGAGCACTACTCCTTCCGCGTTGCTGACCTTTTAAGTATGCTTGAGACCAGTCGCTTCTACACTTACATGGCCGCCGATATGAAGGACAGCGGGGAGCGATACACGAAGTACGCCGCCACGGCCAAACTAATAGCCTCCGAGTACGCCATGAGGGCTGTGGACCTCCTCCTTGACATAATGGGACCCGACGGTGTGGTATGGGGAGAGGCGGAGAGGCTCTGGAGGGACACCAAGATATTAGAGATAGGGGAGGGAACGAGCGAAATTCAGAGGCTCGTACTGGCTAGGATACAGCTCGGAAGGTAGGCTAAACCACCCTTCGCCACCTTATAACGTAGACCTTCCGATCTACGTCTCCCCCCATTTCGGATTTCAACTTGAGGCTTGAAGGGGAGGGGCTTATCCCCAGATCAACGGTGTCGTACCCGAGAGCGAACCCCCTCTCTATGCCCAGATGGAGGAGGTACGTGGGAACGAAGTTCGGACCCTTCCACCCCATCTGCCAGAGGAGGTACCTGTCCGGAAGAGCCAGGCTCATCAGTACCCCCACGACTTTATCCTCCGCCTTAACACCGACCGTCTCAACTCCCTCAAGGGAATACACGTCCCTCATCCTCCTCTCCGGTATGGGCTTCCTGCCGTATCCCTTTACCGTCTCCGAATAGAGGGTGTAGAAGGTAACAAAGGGAACCTCCTCTATTACTTCGCACCTCTCCTCGGCCCGCCTTATCAGGCGTCTGCGTTCCCTGTGGTACCTCGCCCCCCTCCTCACGACAGGGGAAGGGAAGGTCAGTGTGGCCGCACTGTGATGGTACGTGAGGGCTATTTCACCTTTCCTGTACAGTGCCTTTATCAACCTGAGAGTCCTTTCCGGAAGTGGGTCGTCCGTGGGAAGGGTGTAAGGGAAGGAGAGAAAGGACCTGAAAAGCAGAAACTTCCTCACCTCTATACCCGGAAATCCCTCTATCTCAACGGCCTTTCCCCCCGTTATAAGTTCACCGAACCGACTCAGGACGAGCAAGCCTCCATTTTAAGACGGTTCCAGAACTCCGTCCACTCCCGTTTCGCCCCCTCCACGAACAGAGACGTTGCCAGTTCCTTTGCCTCCTTTGAGAGGCGGGAGGCGTAATCCCTATCTTTCCACAGGTGATCCAGCACCCTTATCGCCTCATCCACGCTCCCCACAACGACCCCTCCCCCACGCCGGAGGAAGCCGAAGTCGTCCCCAACAGAGACCACCGGAACACCGAGGAGCATCGCCTCTATAACCACGTTCGGAATCCCCTCACTCTCCGGGGAACTCGTGACGACTATGGCCAGAGCCTCCCTGAAGACGGCGTGCAGTTTCCCTCTCGGCAATCGGGGAAACGATATCAGATTATCCGGTCCTTCAACCTCCATCCCTACCATAACGAACCGGGCGTACGGCATGGAACTCGCTATCCTGATGAAATCCTCAGGTCTCTTCGTACCTCCCTTTCGGGCGGACGCCCATACGAAGTAGGGACCCTTCACCGGAGATGGAACCCTCACGTCTGACACCTCCTGAAGGTTAGGGAGGAGAAATACCCTCTTACCGGGGAACTTCCCCTCAACGGCTTCCATCTGGAGAGTGTTCTGAACGGTTATAACGTCGGACGTCCTCATACCCATGGCCACGCCGAGATCCAGAAGGAGGAACATGGGAAGGAGAATGACCTTGCGGAGTAAAGGGCGGCGGGAACGCATCAGATCCCTGACGTACTTAAAGTCCCTGTACCCCCCCTGTGCGTTCACACCCCACACCAGGAGGCTACCCTTCAGGATCTTCGCTGCAAAACCGGCTATCAGGTGGTAGTTCCTTCCCCTCGTGTACACCACACGGGGATCTTCTTCAAGGAGGGTGCGAAGTACCCTGAAGAGACGTACCACCTCCCAGCGGGATGGACGCAGGAGGCGTACTTTCAGGTTACCTTCACGGTACTCCCTCCCTCTGCCGGCGTAATCAAAGGCTATCAGCGTACTATCGCAAACTTCCGATAAAAGCCGTGCTATGAAGTGAACCTGGAGGTGGGACCCCGTGAAAGGGGCCCCATCCTCCGCAGGGTACTCGGATAGGAAGACGGCCTTCACTTAGTGAGGGCGGCCCGTATCTTCTTCAGCACCTCCACCGGGTTCCTGGCCTCCGTTACCTCTCTGCCGACGACCACTATGTCGTCCCCTTTGAGCCACTTCAGTCTGTCGGGGAAGACGACGCGGGCGTGATCGTCCCTCTTGCGCCTCAGCCTTACTCCGGGAACCACGAGGTTGAGCATCTTGAAGTACTTCCTGACGGCGCGGGCCTCCAGGCCGCTCACCACGACTCCCCACGCCCTCGTGTCCGCGACCATACGGCTAAGCTGGATGACCAGGTTGCGGGGCCTCTTCTTGAAGATCTCGCGGGCCTCCTCGTCGGACAGGCTCGTAAGGAGGGTCACCGCCACGATACGGATATCGGGTCGGGTCCTTACAGCAGCCTCTACCATCCTCTTACCACCGACGGCGTGGACGGTGAGGTACTCCACCGGCGGCAGACCTTTAACCGTCTCCTCAACCACCGACGGGATGTCGTGCAGCTTGAGGTCCAGGAAGATCCTCACGCCGTCTTTGAGGAGCTGGTCCACGTGCTTACGCCCCCCGTTCAGGTAGAGGGGCAGACCCACCTTAAAGAGGTCCGCCTCGCCTTGGAGCTTCTCTATAAGGGCGATAGCCTTTTTCCACGAGTCGGTGTTAAGTGCTACGCATATCTGTGCCATGTTCGTATAACCTCCCTTTTAGATCTATGGTTTTCACGATGGTTTTAAGGGCCTTCTCGTCCTTGGCCTTCATATCCTCCCCGTGCAGGATGAAAACCCCCATAACCGTACCCCGGTATCCGACGACGGATACGTATATGTCCCCTATCCCGGAGAGAAGGAGATGCCATATCTTATCGGCCTCTTTCTTCAGTCTCTCCACCTCCTTCAGGGCCTCTTCACCGGATATCTCCTTGCCGGGGACGAAAACGGGTACCGAAACGGTCAGCACGACCAGGTGGTCGGTGTTTACGATAAATACCCCTTCCTCCGGGAAGTCTGCTACACCGATCCTGCTAACGGAGTTCCCGGCAATCCGGAAGGTGTATATCTCCTTGCCGCCTACAAAGATGGAAGCGTGGTCGGGGTCCCGTTGGAGGAAAAAGCTCTTTCCCCCTGTCTTACCCTCCTTTATACGTCGTACCTCGTCCGGTGTTAGATATCTACGTTTGCCTATACGGAGTTTTAACAGATCCCTGGCCTCCTCATAGGAAAGGTCCCTTGCGGTCGGGAACTGGCTTAACTCTAAATTCACTATGTGGGAGAGGGCTTCCCGTCTCGGTATATAAACTCTGACGATGGTATCCGACCCGCCTATGTCGTCCCATCGCACTATGGCCTTCTTCCACGTTAGCATGTGCTTGAGGCTTTCCAGGTATGCCCCCCACGTGCTATCAAACCCCACTATGTTACCTTCAACGAGGGCCACCTTCACCACACCGAAGTCATCCTTCCCGACGGGGACGAACTGGAATCTGCCACTTTTTTTGCGTTTAATGGCAAGATAAAGCGCAATTACGGGATGCATTAACCCATCTATTATAACCCTGTTTAATGAGTTTTGTGGGACTTTTATCTTGATGTGGGCGATTTATTACCGCACCACGATCTTTCTTACCGTCCTGCCGTGGAGGACCACCCCGTATACCCCCCTTTTGAGCCTTACCGTCAGGTGATCCTCCGCCCTCGCCACGATCCGTCCGTCCACTCCAACCACTGCTATGGCTCCCCTGCCCTTTACGGTCAGGACGTTACCCTTCAGGAGGATGCCACCCGTAGACTCTCCGTACCTCCGACGCCCAACTCTCCGTCGTCTCCGAGGGGGTCGTAGGTGAAGGCCACCTCGTCAAGGATGGGACTGAGCGTGGAGTCCACGCTGGAGTAAAGAGCAAGCCTGTACTGGATGTACCTGAAGCTCTGCTCCGTGAAGGTGTCAGACCCGGGTATGGAGACCTGGTAAAGGTTCTGCGTCCCGGATCCCGTGAAGACGTAGGGGCCTATCCACGGTGTCCA
>WFXS01000111.1 GCA_015490465.1 Caldifarciminota bacterium | reverse complement strand
GAACGTAGACGTCGGCGAGTTCAAACCAGAAGTTGAGACTGTCGGGATACCTGTCCTTCAGGTTCTTCATTATACGCAGGGCCAGATTTAACTTCCCGTGTTTGCGGGCGTACCAGTAGACCTCCGTGTTCAGCTTGACGTTCGTGGGATCCATATTAACGAGCCTTTTGTAATAGAACAACGCCCTACCGTGATCACCCTGCATCCGGTAAAACCTTGCAAACGTCCACATTCCAAGAGGGTCCTCCTTATCCCTCTCCCGGAGCAGGTACCCGAACTTACGGGGGTTATCCGTGGTATAGGAGAGAAGGTAGGCGTACGTCAGACGGTAATCGTCGTCCTTCCCATCCAGCTCGTAGGCCCTTCCGGCGTGCTTCAGGGCGATGGTGGTGTCCCCCCTGCGAAGGAAGGCGTGCATCAGGAGGTTCCGGGCGCGGGCGTCGTCTCCATGTAGTGCAAGGTAATGTGAGATCTCCCGTATTCCCTCGTTCATCCGGAGGGTGTCGGAGGACATTATCAGAGCGTATCCCCAGTGAAGGTTGGGCCTTTCAAAACCCACGTCCTCGTATAGGGCGGCCAGAAAGGACAGGGCCTCCTCTCCCCTCTTTCTTGCCAGTATATCTGCTATCCTGAACCCTATTATGGTGTCCTTCTGGAGCAAGTAGGCTTCCTGATAGTACTTCAGAGCCTCCTCCTCTTTCCCCATCCGATCGTAGCACATGCCGAGAGCCACGTAAAACCTCCGTCTCTCGTACTTATCTGTACTCTCAATTTCCCTCTCGTCTATACGTCCGAAGTACGCAAGGGCGGAGTCGCACATACCAAGCCGGGCAAAGAGTATGGCTGTATTCCTCAGTATCCTTGAATTCTGCCTCAGGGACAGAGAAAGGCGGTACATCCTTAGGGCTTTCTTTAGATCCCCGTAGTTTTCGTATATCTCACCGAGAAAACCCACGATCTCGGCCGACGTGTCTATCCTGTTGAGATAGCGGTTTACCTCCCTCTCAAACCCCCTTTCGTCGTCAACGTGTTTGGCGAAGGTCAGAAAGAGGAACTTCTTCCAGACGTAGGGGTCGGTACTTCCGGATCTGACCAGAGCCGTAGTGAGGCTGTCGGTGTTTAGGCCTATATCCTGAGATAGTATAACCTTGAGGCTGTCGGGCAGGAATTGGGCGCTGTCCTCGTACATCCTCCTTGCTGCCGCAGAGTCCAGAGTATGCAACATCCTGATCCTGAAGTACAGGTCAAGGGGGGAGGACAAACTTAGAAGGGTCGGTATCATCTCAGGATTACCTTGACCTCCTTCCGCGTTTCCCCTATTGCGACGGAGAGGAAGTAAACGCCTACGGGTAGATCGTTCAACGACAGGGATACGTTAAACCGACCTTCAGCTGCCACCTTCCTTCCGAGGACCATCCTGCCCGCCACGGTATAAATTTTAACCCCGACGGTTCCGTGTGTCCACCCCTCTATCGTGAGCTTCCTTCCGGACAGGGTTATCCGTACGTCCCTTTTCGGGATCTCGTCGGTATAAACGCCGACTATCTGGGTGTCCGGCATCTCAAGGGAGCCGAAACCGGAGTTCCACCTGTTTCCCCGTACCATGGGCCAGCTCAGACGGGAGGAGGGGCCGAGGTTCCAGCAGTAGAGGTAGTGGCCGGACGTGTGGGCGCACAGCTCCACCCTGCCATCGCCGTCAAGGTCGTAAACTACGGCACCGCCCTGAACCACCTCCTCCCTGAACCTATCCCCGTGGCCGAGGTTTATGGGAAAGCCTAGGAGATCGCCGTAATGGGTCTTACCCCAGAGGACGCTCCTCCCGGAGGAGAAGAAGACCTCTTCCCTGCCGTCCCCGTCCACGTCTCCGGCTACGAACCTCCGGCCCCTCGGATGGATGTCGTCGTGATGGGAGAGGAGAACGGAACCGTTCCCGTCCTCAACCACTAAATCGTACATGTTGATCCGGGCGTACTCCCAGCCGGGTGTTCCGTCCCACTCAAGGGACATGGTGACGTCGGGTTCGGGCGGTACGGGGAAGGATACGGAGTCAAGGCTCCAGTCCGAGGGATCAAAGATGTACACCCCATTAGATGCGTTGAGAAGCACATCCCATCGCCCATCGCCGTCGGAGTCGTATATCCGGCTCCCCACGTACGTGGGATAGGGTAGGGTCACCGTGGTATCCTCGCAGTCGGCGTTCAGGAAGACCGTAACGTTTCCGGACGATGACCCCCTGACCACGAGTTCCCATCTGCCGTCCCCGTAGAGGTCCGCGGCCGACATGTACTCGTCGGCCCAGACGTAGGGGCCACAGGAGTTTATAAGGTTGCCCGTGCCGTCGTAAAAGAGGACCCGATCACCGACCTTCACGGCCACGGAGGGGTAAGGGGTTCCGGTGAACAGCCCTAAGACGACGGGACCCGTCGGTACGGCGGGGAGCGTACGCCTCCACTCGGGGCTTCCCGTTTTGTCCAGAGCTATCAGGGAGGGGTTGTCCCCGGATACGCCAAAGATCACTTCGTACTCCCCGTCCCCGTCCACGTCACCCACGGCCGGCGGAGCGGAGATCTCCGTTAAGTCCGGCAGGGTATCCACGGAGTACCTCCAGAGGAGGTCCCCGGAGGAGGAAAAGACGCTCACGTAGTTGTACACGGAAGGTACGATCAGCTCGTACCCCGGCGAGGGGAGGAGGTCGGCCGCGAGAAGGTGGGACCTGTACCCACCGAAAAGTACCTTACGGGAGAACCTGAGAGGCGGGTTGGGACGGTTACATACGGGTGCCGAGGGAGGTCCGAGGAAACCACCCGATATAGGTGAAACCCTGTAGCACCTCACCTTCCACCCCTCATAACCGTCCTCAACGGTGTTCCATTCTGCGGGCAGGACGGAGAGGACCCTCCATCCGCCTCCCGTGTCCACCTCAACGAGGGTGCCGTCGTAATCGCCGTCCCAGAGGAGCCTTACGAAACCGTTCCCCGGTTCCGTCTGAAGTACCGGGGCGGAGGGCAGGGACGTGGGAAATATCAAAGCCACACCGATCGTATCCCCCTCCCGATCCGTTATACGGAAACCGAGTCCGTCCCCCGGCGAGAGGGCGGAGGGAAGGAGTACGACGACGCTGTCCGTGGCGTTGGGAGGTACCTCCGGGGGTGAAACGATGGAAACCGGCGTAACGTCTCCACCTGTGAAAATGGCGGATACGCTCGTACTCCGGGCCTTTCCGGAGTTGAGGAGGATGAGGCGCAGGGTGTCGCCTGAGTACCTCGCCCCTACGAAGGAGAGGGAGGGGCCGTAACCCATAACGTACACGCTATCTCCCACACCGTCACACGCCGTACATTTAACGGAGACGTACCCTTCCAGTCTGACGTCCCCCTTGAAGGGAGTTGCTGCCACGTTCAGATTAAACGAGGCCGAGTCCCCGGCCCCCACAGCTCCCAGATAAACGGAGTCGGAGAGCAGAGGAGGCGGACCGTAGAACACGACCCACACGCTATCTATGGAGGAGGAACCGGCGTACACCTTTCCGGATATGTGGAGGGAGTCTCCAGACCTGACGGTATCCGGGTAGGAAATGCGAAGCGAAGGGGAAGAGGGGCCGAAGGGTAAAGTCGTAATGAAGGGCAGGTAACCTTCAGCGTACACGCCTACCTTTACATCTCCGGGAGAGGCCCCCCGAAGGCGTGCGGATAGGTTGCCGGAGCCGTCCGTAATCCACCTCCCTATCACCTTTCCGTCCTGCAGGACGCTCACTATCGCCCCGGATGGGGCGCCGGAGACGTAAAGCGTGTCTCCTGCCAACGTTACGGTGGGTGTTGTAGAGGAAGGTACCGTCCTGTAGAGCCTGAGGGACGGATCCCCTATCAGGTTGTAGCTCAGTCCCTCATAAACGTACGTAAAGTAGTGTCCCATGGAGGCGGCGAAGTGCTTGGCGTACAGGTCCACCATTCCGGCGAAGAAACCGGACGTGTCCAGATAGGCCGACCTGAAGGCGGTGGCCACCATGGAAACCGCGGCACCGGGTGCGCTCTCTTTGGACGGTCCGTAGGAGGCTATACTCTTGCCAGCCTTGTATATGAGGGCGTTTATGGAGTTGGTATGGGGGGAGTTCACGAGGCAACCCATGTGCATCCAGAAGACCGGTGTGCTGTCGGTCCTGAGCCGGACCACGTCCTGAGCGAGGAAGGGAACGGTGACCGTATCTATGTTAACGATGAACGTCCGGTAGTTGGAGTGGGAGAAGGCCATAACGAAAGTGGAGTTGGAGACGGAGTCCACGAACTCGTCCATCGTTACGTCCCGCATAGGCATATCCATCTCGCAGAGGGTGTCCTGATCCAGACCCGGAGGCAGGTAAGCAGCCATGTTGCCCACGGTGCTGCAGGCGTCGTTGTCTACGAGATAACGGGAAGCGAAAAGCTGGACGTTGGGAGGGAAGGGGTAGTTGTAGTGGGTCTCGTAGTAGATCACCCTCCTGACCATCTCCATGGCCTCGTCCAGACTGCTGGCCGGCATACGGCCCACGGCCACGTCTACCCACAGGTCAAGGCTATCCGAGAACTCACCGAAGTTCCAGTTGCCGTTTGCGTTCCAGTCACCGTCAAGACTGCCGTAGTAGGCATCCGACTGCATGACGTCCCCGTAGTCGTAGGGCCAGGCCGAGGGTAGTTGAAGGATGGGGGAGGGTACCTGAAACCGGTCTCCCCCTATGAGCAGGAACCTTATTCCCCAGCGCTCATAGAAGTACCTGACGAAGTTCCTGATCCTCTCGGCGGGGGTCCTGCCCGGAAAGGTCAGGGCCTCGTCAACCGTGAAGACGGCCGTACGTATCCCCGTCAGGTTCTTGAACTCCGCGAGGGTATCAAACGCGGGCTTCAGGTAATCCGTGGTTAAAATCAGGAGGTCAAGGGAGTCCGTACCCGGAAGGGACGCGGGGGAAGGGGGACCGTACCTTCGGGACACGTTCAAGGTTACCCTGCGGTTCCGGTAGTACTTCCCGCCTTCCTTCGTTATTTCAAACACCAGAACCGTGGCCTTCTTAACTCCCCGGTACATTCCGTACCGGACGACTACGGGACTATCTGGAACCCCTCTCGGCTCCAGAGGAAATCGCTTACCGTCTAAGGTCGTAAACGTGGGTGTGATCTTCGGATTGACAGGCTCCCTATCATGGCCAATTACTTTAACGTCCAGATACGCATCAACGGGGAGGTCGTAGGTGACGGCCTTTACCCTTCCCTCAGGCACACCCGGTATTTTGATAATCGGGTCGTTTTCGGAGAACTCAACGCTCAGAACGAAAGCGGTTAAAACGGGAACCATTAGATTCGGATTTTAAGGCCGCCCTGCTATAGACTTACTCGCTTTTGCCCAGGGCGACCCCCTTCGCCCTCAGGATATCCTCCAGTATCAGGTCCCGCAGGCGGGGGTTACGTAGGGCGGCGGCCGGATGGTAGGTGCATACCCCCGGTATGCCGTATCGGGTCTTGTGTACCCTTCCGCGCAACTCCTTCATGGGTGGGTTGTCCGTGCGACCGAGGATGTAGAAGGAGCTGTACCTTCCGAGGCACAGGATGACCCGTGGTCGGATCAACCTTATCTGGAACTCAAGGTAGGGCGAACAGGCCTTTATCTCGTCCGGGAGGGGATCCCGGTTGTTGGGGGGTCTGCACTTGAGGACGTTCGTAATGTAAAAGTCCCTGCTCCTTTCAAGCCCGGCCTCTTTTATGAGCTTTGTCAGAAGTTGCCCCGCCCGGCCCACGAAAGGCTTACCCTTAAGGTCCTCGTCCCTTCCGGGAGCCTCACCCACGGCCATTATGGGGGCGAAGGGGCTTCCGTCCCACACCACAACCCTTGTCCGTCTCAGATATAGTCTGCACCTCTTACACTCCTCAACCTTCCGTGTAAGCTCCTCGTGGATACGTAGCCTATTTTCGGACTTAAGGATAATTTCGTCAAGCCCCAGGCCTCTCAGGAGTTCCTCGTCCATCACTCCTCCTTTGGCGTAGATACAACCGCGTAGAAGGCGAGCCACAGGAACAGGACGAGGATGACTATACGGGCGGCCCACTGCCCCGCGTTTCCGGTTACGAGGAACTTCGGATCCGTGACGTTCTGGGTTACCCACATTACGGTTATAACAAGGAGGAAGCCGAGGGAGACCGTACCGGCGAGGTACGCGACCCACCTGGGAAGTTTTATCTGCGCGCCCTTGTTTATCTCCCTGTGGAAGTTATCCGGACCGAATATCCAGATGAACAGGATTATCTCTATCAGGCCGAAGAAGATGAGCATGAAACTACCCGCCCAGAAGTCCAGCTCATCTATGAACTTCGGGAGGAAGATGGCGAAATGGGCGCCGACGATCACGGTTATCATCGCAACGGCCACGGCCTTCGTGTGGTTCCACCTGAGCTCGTCCTCAAAGAAGGTTATCATGGGCTGTATGAGGGCCACGGAGGACGTGAAGGCGGCGATGAAGAGGAGGAAGAACCAGAGGAAAGAGTAAAACTGACCGCCGGGGAGGGAGTTAAGGGCGGCCGGCATGCTCATGAAACCTATGCGGAAGGTCCCGGCCTGTGCCAGTTCAGGTATGCTCGCCGGACCGAAGAACACGAAGGCGGCCGGTATTGCTATGGCCGAGCCGAGGACTACCTCAACGAACTCGTTGGTGCTGGCCGTGGCCATGCCAGTGACCACTATGTCGTCCTTTTCCTTGACATAGGAGGCGTACGTCGCTATAGCCCCCATCCCGAGGGAGAGGGTGAAGAAGATCTGACCGGCGGCCTCCACCCATACTCTGGCATCAAGTATGCGGGAGAAGTCGGGCTTCCATATGAACTCAAGGCCCTTGAGGGCGCTCCAGTGGTCGTTTGGTCCCTTTGAAAAGAATATGACCACGGCGAGGAATACGGCCATTACGAGTAGAAGGGGCATACCGTATTTTGCGAGAATCTCTATACCGTACCTTATACCCCGTTGAAGTACGTACCAGTTCAGGAGGACGGTTATCCAGAATATGAGATAGGCGAACGGAGTGGGCTTCGTGTACTCGGCAAGGAACTCGCCGAAGGGCTTCAGAGCCATAGCCGTATCGGTGGTCTTCACCGGTTCCGGGAGCCAGCCGAACAGGGCGCTAAGGGAGAAGCCGAGGGTCCACGATTCTATGTAGATGTAGTACATTATTATCAGTACGGGGGCGGCTACCCCCACAACCCCTATGATACGTCCTATTATCTTCGCCGTTCTTGATTTGAACAGGGTTCCTATTATCCCCACCGTAGATCCGTGTCCCCTTGCTCCACCGTACCTCCCCGCCATCCACTCTATCCACATGAGGGGCAGTCCCAGAAGGGCGAGGGAGATGAGATAGGGAATTATGAAGGCCCCCCCTCCGTACAGGGCGACCTTTGAGGGAAACCGGAGAAGGTTTCCGAGTCCTACGGCGTTTCCGGCTGTGGCCAGAACAACTCCTATACGGGAACCCCAGCGTTGCCTCGGCTTTTTAACCATAGTCGTCTATTGTAATGAAGAAACTTCCTCTAACGGTCAGACTCCGGAAGTCCTCCTTAAAATTTTTTCTATGCAGTTTGAGTGGACGATTACCGGAGAACTCAGCAAAGATAAGGTCCCGGATACCATAAGGAGCCTCCTGATTGATGGAGAGGAGATACAGGCGGCTTTCAAGACCTTGAGGGACGTGGCGGTCATAACCAACAAGAGACTCATACTTGCCGACAAGGAGGGTCCACTGGGTAAGAAGGTGGATGTACGCAAGTTTGACAGGATGACCGCCCGGAACCTCCTGAAGTAGGGTGCCGTGTACCTCGTGACGGAGAGGAGACTGAAGAGGATCGTGGAGGTCCTGAAGCGGAGGCAGAGGGACCTGCGGGTTTTTGTGGAGAACGTTAAAAACGAACATAACTTTTCGGCCATATTAAGGACGTGCGATGCCGTGGGGGTTATGTACGTCCACTACTACTACGAGGGCGAGAGCCTCCCCATAAACCGGGGGATATCAAGGGGTTCCGAGAGGTGGGTCGTTCTAATGCGGGAGGAGAGTACCCTCGCGGGTCTGAAACGGCTGAAGGAGGAGGGTTATCAGATACTGGCCACGCACCTCGGTGCGGAGAGCGTGGACTTCAGGGACGTAGACTACACCAGGCCGACGGTCGTGGTCCTCGGCAACGAGGACGAGGGCGTGTCCGACGAGGTCCTTGAGGTCGCTGACAGGAACATCGTGATCCCCATGTACGGTATGGTCCAGAGTCTCAACGTATCCGTAGCCAACGCCCTCATCCTCTACGAGGCCCAGCGGCAGAGACTGGCGGCCGGGATGTACGATAGGCTCAGTCTCACACCTCAGGAGTACGAGTACTTTTTAAAGCTCTGGACGCACGATCGCATAGTTGAGGAGGGTCTGAAGCGTACGAAAGACAGGGCTAACCCGGAGACTTCCTGAGTACGACCCTCTTTACGACCTCCCTACCTACGAGGCTGTTTACGGCACGGGCTATCTGACGGGAAGAGGTCTGGAGGCGGAACCTTACGGAAGGATCTTTTGCCCATACGTAGAGTACGCCGTCCCTGTAATGTACGAACTCGGCACCCGGATAACTTTTGAGGATATGACGCGCCGCACGCCTTACGGGTATGAGTTCCAGAACTCCACCCGCCCCCATGGATCTCAGGAGGTTCGCCAGGGCCTCACCTATCGGTTTTGCCATCACAGAGGGAGTTCCCACTGAGGTAGCATGTAGGCGATCTGCTGTATCCAGTCGGTCGCCAGGAGGATTCCGAGGACTATCAGGAGCAGGCCGGAGATTATCTCAAACCCCCGGAGCAGCCCCCTCACGCTCCGTATGAACTCAAAGATCTTGGCGGCGAACACTCCGGAAAGGATGAAGGGGACGCCGAGACCCATGGAGTACACGAAGAGGAGGATCATCCCCTGCCACAGGGTTTCCGACATGGCCGCGAGGCCCAGTATGCCCGAAAGTATGGGGCCTATACAGGGCGTCCACCCGAGGGCGAAGGCTGCCCCCATGACGAAGGAGACGAAGATGTTGGTGGTGTTCGTATGCACTTCGGCCTTCGCCTCGTAGTTTATGAAGTCAAAGTTGATTATGTCGTAGTAGTTCAGAACCCACGAGACGGCCGCCACAACCACGAGGTAAACTATGGGTACCCATACGGACACAGCCTTCGTTGAGAACATGAAGATGGGTACGAGAAGGACGGCGAGGAAGATGATCCAGCCCAATATCCTGACCGCACGGGGCCGTTCCCTGTACTGTCTGTAGCTGAAGGCTCCGAGAAGCGCCATGCCGAATATGGCGAGGAGGGGTCCGGCTATCCATCCGAGTACCCGCTTGTTCTTTATGAGGAACTGTCCCACCGCTGAGGCCGTAGCCCCCATGAGGACGAAGATCAGGGAGAATCCGAGGACGAAGAACAGTATGCCCACTATCACCTTCCCGCTTCCCTTACCGCTCTTTATCTCGGCCACAGAGAGACCGGAGACGTAACCGAGGTAGGCCGGTACGAGGGGAAGTACGCACGGTGAAAGGAAGGAGAGCAGACCGGCCACAAAGGACAGGACAACACCCCCTAACGTGAATCCCGTGAGTTCCATAGCACCGGTATTATACTGGGGAAACCCCCCGCCGAGGGGGATGATAGATCTCTCTCCTCTGTGGGAGAAAAATACCGGTCTCCCCTATGGGCGGGGGGTAGTAGAAGTAGAATAGACAACTATGATAAAGAAACTCGGTTGCGACGTTTCAAACGGCTTCGTCGTCTTATACGATGGGCGAAGGACGTGGGTCTTCATAGACTCACAGGACCCCAAGGCCATCTCAAAAGCCCGCCGCATTCTTCGGCATTCTAACGCTGAACACATACCCACCATAGAGGACCTCAAGCGTCTCATTCAAGGCAAACACATAGTGGCGGAGGTGACGGGAGCGTACGGCGTTAGGTACGCTCTCCTCTTCCAGTCCCTCGGTGCAACCGTCTCATTTGTGGATCCCAAGAGTCTATCCCGTGAGAGGAACAGGAAGAAGGACGTGGAGGATGCCCGTCTCCTATACGACTACCAAGGCCGTACCTATCAGTACGAGGACCTTGAGTTAGAACTTCGCCATCTCGTGAACGCCCACAGGTCTTTAACCGCCTTCACCACCGCCGCATTCAACCGATTCAAACAGGCTTTAGCCGGGGCAGTATTCACCGAAGCCTATCACACCCTCCCCCGCCGGAAGTTCATCACCGCCAACTACAAGCCCACTAAAACCTTTCTCCAAGTCCTTCGTCTTCTGGAGGACCTTCACCCCATAAACGAGACGCACCGCCACCTAATAGAAAGGGCGAGGTACGAGGGTAGGCACGTACTCCTGATCCTTGAACGCATCCGTGAGCTTCGGCGTCGCATCCGGGAGATATTGAGACAGCATCCGTACACGGAGAGGCTGGACCGGGTCCCTTACACAGGGTTCATCCAGAAGGCCACGATCATAGCTTACGCTTGGGATATACACCGCTTCGCATCCCCGGATCACTTCGTCTCGTATATGCTGGTATCACTGGCACACGAGGAGTCAGGGCAGCAGGAGAGGGATCGGAAGGACCGTAAGAGGGTAGTGGTGAAGGCTCATCTTTGGCACGTCTATCTTCAGGCTCGTAAGCGTAGGGGTAGAGGTGGGAAGGAGGTCCGGAACCCCTACTGGCCGGTAGTGGAGATATACGACACCCGCATATCGCCGGAGAAGAAGGGACGGGGGAAGATGATCTTCACGAAGTTCATAGACTGGTGGCTGCGGGTAGTGTTCTACGTCTTGAGGGATAACCTTACATATAAAGAGGTAATAGAGAGGATGCTATCTGGCCTACTCCGGGATGAGGAGCGTCTCATCCGTGCGGTTGCGACGCTTCTGCGACGCCCTAAACTCTACGCTGGCCACGTTGGAGGACGTCGCTGCCGTTGTGCCGGGTGTCGCTTGCAAAAGAACGAGTATCAGTTGCAACAGGTAAGGAGGTGGATAGAGGCATACAGGGAGATACTGCAAAGGTGAGCCGGGGTCGGGTGAAAAGGGCGTCCAGTATATTTCCCCCTGTGCGTATGCCCGTGGGGAGTGCAGACGTTTGCCTAACGCACCTTATTCACCTTTAGGCCTCGGAGGATCTCGTCGGCGACCTTGTCCGGTAGCCCAACCTCCTGGGCATACTGGGGTAGTGTTGTCTCTAATCTGCTGGTCACGTCGTCAACCGCTTCCCGAAGGAAAGGTTTGCCCTTACGGGGACGTTGCCGGACCTTCTTAACTACGATGATAGCCCCCTGCTTCCGGAGTTTCTTCAACTTTTTGGGAGAAGAGGGAAGCGATTTAGGTGGGCAGTGCTTTTCTTTCCAAAACGCCAGGGCTTTTTTCTTTTTTGGACGTATGACAACGGCAGGCCTACCATCATGCACAGCAGGGGCATACTCCTTATCTGTACCCACTACCCAAAGACCGAACTCTGGGTGTTGTGCCGTTATAGAAAGTCTAAGCTGTCCAGAGCATACGGGGACTTTCTCAACGGCTTCTGCCACAACCTCCCCGGCAATTTTGCCAAGCAGTTCGTCTATGGCCTCTTCTATGTGGAACTTAGCCATTCCTCAATCTCCCGAAGTATCTCATCCTCCTCAACCGACTTCCTAACCGTCTCAACGGCAGATTTGGACGTCGGAATAGCCTCGTCAAAGTTGAGGAGTCTAAACTGTGGTGGGGGACCAGCAGCTTTAAGGAGTCTCTTTATGCCCTCCTCAATAAGACGCTGGCGAGGGCGAATAGTGATACGCTTGAATATCTCCATTTGGGCCTCGGCCTCCGACCCTCCGCCCAGATGCCCCGGCTCTACGAGGCTTAAGATTCTGGGCGGGACGTGGTGAATAGCGAGTATCTCTTCTCTTGTAGCCTTGTAGAGTTTCTCAAAGCTGAAGTCCTTCTGATCCACAGAAAGGCGTTCAATACGGATCTTTACGTTCGGGTTGTCGTGGGAGAGGATGATGAGACGGTGGGCGTTATCCACCCCCTGCGCCCGTTTGAACTGGGATGCGACGGTTTGCATTTCGGCCTTCGTCAGCTTCGCCCCTTCAAAGATAACGGCCTTTGAGACTTCGGCGTTGTTTTTGAAGAAGGCCGTATGGAATCGCTTGATGTAGCGTTCCATCTCAAGGCTTTGAAGGGCGGCGAGATATTCGGGGTAGCCATAGTAATAAGACAGTGGAGAATGCCGGCGGATATGAAGGAGGGCGGACTTCAGCGGTAGAGGTTTCTGCGGGTCAAACCGTCCGAATTCCACGTCTCGTAAATCAACGCTCTGCACATACTTCCAGTCTGTTCCATCCTCCTTCGTTATCTTAACGTATATAGTCCAGGCCGGAACGTATTGGATTTTCTCCGGCTTACCAGTAGCGTTGTAGGCCACCTCAACGTAAGCGTTCCCGAAGATTTCCAGATCCAACGCCAACCTAACGAGGAAGTCAATCACCGTCTCATTCACCGTCGCATCCTCAAGCCACTTTTCAACCTCCGGCGGTGCCTCAAACCCCAGTCCCGCAACTATCTTGGCCTTCACTTGGATTGCAGCAGCATGAAAGGGTACGGAGTGATACAGCCTCAGGAGGTCCACCCAATCCACTTCCGGGTAGATGATTCTGTCAAACCTATTGCCCACATCCTGGGGGACGGCTTTTTCAATCTGCCCCAGCCTCTTCTTTACCCTCGCTCTCAAACTATCCCAATCCGTGTATTCGGGGATCTCACTCAGAACCGTGCTATCTACTGCAGCCACGTCGCCATTATACCGCCAACGCTGGGTGAGACACTACCCGACCACAAAAGATCCCACGGCCAGACCCCCGGACCTCCGCAGGCCCCAAACAGCCAGTGCCAAGGCGATCACCGTGTCGTCATGGAGGCCGGGAGGTGCGCCCATCTTTACCCTTCCCGACTTCGTTATCTGGTATTCAAAAGCCTGAAGTTCACGGAGAAGTTCGGGGATAGGCGGGAATACCACCTCTTGGTTCTCAATAGCGACAGAGAGAGTGTTGATAAGGACCTCTTTAGATGAGGGGGTGAACTTGTAAGGGACTACCCTCACCCCCACCCGCCGTAGGTCCTCATAGATGGGATCCCCTACCCCCGTCGCATCCACTACAACCGTCGCATTCGGAAAGTGGCTGTAGGCCTTGAGGATGCGTGCCTTCTGCAGCGCCCAATCAATCTGGTTGAACCTATCAAAATACACCACTCGCCCCGTCTCATCAACAGCAACGATAACCGTGAAGTCCTCGTACTTCGCCAGATCCACCCCAATTGAGACGCTACCCTCTGCCCTCGCCGGTAGGTCGTACTCCTGCACGCATGCCTTCCAGTTCCGGAATACTCCGCCCGACTCTTCCAAAAACTCCGCTTCTATCTCCTGCCTAAAGACCCTCTCCGGTAGCGTCCGTCTCAACTCCTCAATCTCGGACCGGGGAATGTAGGGATTAACCCACGTGGGCATCTGCCAACTCTTGTAGTCGGGGTCGTCCCCCTGCCCCTTCAACCACAACTCGTAAAACCAATTGCGACCTTTAGGCGTCCCGATCGCCAGCAGTCTGCCTCTTGTATCTATCAGCGCTGGCCGAACCACCTCCTTCCATACCTCATCTCTGATGTAGCCCGCTTCGTCTATCACTACGAAGTGGATCCCGAAGCCACGAAGGTTGTCGGGACGCTCGGCCGATTTGAAGTCTATACGACCACCGCTTAACAGCTCTACCCACAGTTCCGACTTGTTCACCTCCCTTACTGCCCGCCGGAAGTGTCGCAACACGAGGTTAAGGGCTATCTTTGACTGTGCATACGTCGGCGCTATCCAGAAGTTGGTTGTTCCCGGTCTCTCCCAAGCCTGTTTCACTATCTCATTTACGGCGAGGAGCGTTTTGCCGAAGCGACGGCCACAGGCGACTATGCGGAAACGGGCTTTTGAGAGGTGTATCTTCGCCTGCCCCGGATGGGGACGGTAGAGCTTAATCTTCAGCCTCGTCCTCTGTCTCATCGTTCAACCCCTCAAACTCTGCGACATATTCCACGCTTACCTTCAACTCCGGGGCCTCCCCCAGGGCCGTGCGGGCGGTGTCGTATATCGTCCTCACGCCCTCCATGAGACGAGCGAATTTGTACTCGGAGACGTTTCCCCGTTCCTCATACTCCTTCGCCTTCCTCTCGGCCACATTCAAAGATATGGTCGCTATGCTTACGACCTTCCTTTCCAGTTGCACTATCTCCCTCGCTATCTCCTCCGATCGCTTCTCCTGTATTTTCTCCTCCAACCTCGCCTTCCACTTCTTCCGTTCCTCCGCCCACTTCTCCTTCCATGCCCTCTTCTTTATCGCCGACACCGACACCCCGTGCCGTTGGGCAAGTTCGGATAGGGATGGGTAATGCAGCCCCTTAGGTGTCAGGATCCCCTGTACGTATTCCCGCCTAATTTCGTCCCAGTGGGAACCACGGTTCCCCTTTGGTTCCCTTTTGGTTCCTTTCCCGGTTCTCACCTCCTCAATTGTACCGCCGCCCGGCAATAGGACGACCCCCACCCCAGCGATGGAAATCCTGACCGCCGCAGTCAGGTTTCGGCGAAACTTTACTACGGTAATATCCTCACTGGAGGTAAGGACGACACTCTACCTAAAGTTTTACTATAGCCTGCGGCTTAAGAGTAGTTTCCCCCCTTGAGGAGGGTTAGGGGGGTGTCCCTTGTCTCCTCTCCTCTTGTCAAAAAATTTCCCGCGACATGGTTCTTGAGTTTACACTGCTCAAAAGGTTTACATAGTTCGCTTTATATCTCAATCAATTGAGAAAGATATACCTGATTTTACCCCCTGACTGTGAGGGATGAATCCGACCTCGGGGACCAGGGCGAAGGGGTAAGGGAGTCAGTTCCGTCTCAACGCACGTTTCACACGTGAAACATCTATTGAGACGCTAAAGGTCAATAATTATCGCACTTCGTATTTGAATGAGACGCTACGATGAGACGGTTCGGAGTTGAGACGCTAATGGAGGGATGATTATCTTTTGACGACTATCTCCACGCTCTGGAGTTTGAACCTTTGAACGAACTTGCGGGACCTGATGAGTCTCCACAGGCCCCGCTTAACCCTGAAGAACTTTATGTCCGTCTCAAGATACTTGAGGTCCCCCACTACCACCACCGCCGTGAGGGTCCTACCCTCACCCT
Organism: Caldifarciminota bacterium; assembly: GCA_015490465.1. Lineage (GTDB taxonomy): Bacteria > Hydrothermota > Hydrothermia > LBFQ01 > LBFQ01 > JAADCS01. The sequence goes on along the minus strand of WFXS01000111.1, from coordinate 3,123 downwards.
CAAGATTCACGTACCCGGCTATGTCGTAGCCGTTCTCCTTTAGTACCTGACTGAACTTCTCAAGGGCCTGGCCATCAACTATAACGACGTCGTACTGCCCTTGGCGTAGCCTCTTATCCAGTATCTTGAGCGTCCTGTCAGACCAGCCGGACCTATTTATGAACCACTTGATAGAGATGTGGCGGGTAGCCCCTATGCGGGCGAAGTACCCCATCAGGTTCTTCTTTATGCGGGAGAGGAACGCACGGGGTAGGTGTCCCGTCTTCTCTGTGATGACGAAGTGGAACGTACCCTGCTCCTTCGTGGCAACCGTGATGTAGCCGTATACCCTCACCCCTGCCGCCTCTATCCCTGCTATGGTCTTTTCCCTCTCCTTCGTGATGAATATGTCAATCTTCTTCAGTCTCCACGCTGTATCTACGACCTTGATTATGTCGCCTACCGTGGGGCCTAACTTGTATGTTGAGAAGTGGAGTTCTGCCCACAGATCCGTGGGGATGAGGTTAAGTAGCTCCTCCCTATGCTCCGGTAGAAGGTCTTCGTGTTCCCCGTCGGTTAGCAGCTCCAGTGCCTTCCTCTCCGCCGACTTCCGCCCCTTTATCTGACTGATGAAGTGTCTCATCCTCTCCTGTTCCCGGAGGATGTGGGCTACAGCCTTCTCAAAATCTTGTGAGGCTATCTGTAGGTAGTCGTCGTTCCTCATCCCCTCGGTTATCAGCTCAAGCCTCCTCTTAGCCTTCTCAAGTATCCGTTTGCTCCTCTCGTATCTGTCGTCGGTCTGAACGGACCTCGTCAGCGTCTCAACTATGGCCTCCCCTATGCCCTTCACACCGCCCTTCGGTTTGGGGGTACCCCCCAACCTCCTCTTATTCCTCTTGAAGATCCTCAGTAGGTCCTTCTCGGTTATCCCCATCCCTTACCCTCCTATTCTCCTGCCGTTGTGTTTGAAAAGTGTGCGGCTCGTGATCGCCCTTCCCCTCTGCTGTTGTACCGGCTGTGCGTTTTTTTGCCCATTTAAGGCCCACACGGCGAACGCCTCCTCCATCAGGGGTAGGTCCTCGTTGGTGTAGTAGTTTGTCAGTACCTCCTTACCGTTGATGATGGTGGTACTCTTCCGTGGCTCCCTCCCCGTCTTCTCCTTGTAGTAGCGGGCTAAGAACTGCCCGAAACGTATGGCGTCCCTCCTCTTGTATATCCCCTTCCCAGCGAGAAATTCGGAGACGGAGATCTGGACCTTCGGTAGCTCCTTCTCTAACATCGTCGTGGCTGCTACGTCTATAAGGCGATGGACGTACTTCTTGCTTACCCCCGGTATCTGGGCCACTCTCTCGGCCATGGATATGAGCGTCTCAGCTTTGCGCCGCTTTATCTCCTCAAAGACCAACAGGCGTATGTCTCCCTGCGCGTACTGCTCCACGGCTCTGGCGATTACCCTCTCCAGCATATCTCCGGGAACACGGGGGTTTATCACCGCCCCCTTGAAGAAGTAATCTCGGAGGACCTTCACAACCTCCTTTTGGTAGCGAATGAGCTTCTCACGGATGGAGGGGGAAACTTTTGAGGGTGATATGGTCGCCAGCCAGTAAGGGAGGTAATCCAGATCTATGAGAAGCATCTCCTGTTTACCCCCCGGTGAAGGTATAGGACGTATGTCTATACCTTCCTTCAGTACCTCGTGGTTCTTAAGTTTCCGGTACTGCCCCATCCAGTCAAGGCCCAGATTGGTCGCTATCTGCTTCGCTGCTACCCACACCTTCCCATCCTCGTCCTGATATGCGAGGACGGGGTCTCCATAGAAGTCTACCTTTACAAGCGTCTCAACTTTCATCTTCTACCTCCTGTTGCATGTGCGTTAAGCCACTCGTCTATCTTCCTCCTCTCGTACGGCCCCACACAGGCGGTGCATACGGCCTCCGACCCATTCGGGTCGTATACCCACACGTGCAGATGTCTTACGCATACCCACTTCCCACACTCATCGCACCTGTCTATGGCCTCTTCCCCGCACAGATAACACGTGGGCGTCTCCTTCCCGGCGTAGAAGTTAAACTTGTACCGTCTCATTTTCCCTCCCAAGGTTCATAAACTTCACCCTAAGCGTCCAGCCATCCCCTGCAGGCACGGGGGCGATATTCACAGCGAGGTGGCCCCTCGGCTCGTAGGCGTTGATGAAGTACCCCCGCCCGGATACGAAGAAGATGCCCTCGTGGGGGTTGAAGACGACGAAGTCGCCTATCTTTCCCTTAGCCCAGCCGTACCGGGTGAGGACCTCCAGAATGGGCGTATCCGTCTCATCGTGGTAGTGTTGCGTGAGTATGCCCGCCACATCCAAAAGTGCTGCGAGCAGGTCCATATCCCTCTCCTCCGCTATCTCGTACGCATAGACCATCTCATCCGTGATCCGGTTGCGATAGCCCCTAAAAATCATCTTCCTCATCTTTCATCTCATCTTCCATATGTTGGGGGTTGAGGTGTAGGGTTAGGATAAACGAGTTTAGGTCGTCTTCGTCTATTACTCCCTGCTCTATAAGATAATCAATCTCCTCAAAGGGTAGGTTGGGGTCCAGGAGGGGGTCGATTTCGTGAGGCAGGCGTTTTAGAACTTGTATAAATTCCTTGGGGACATCGTTAGGGAAGAAAATAACAGGGATGTTGATGGTGTTGTCCTTGGGGTTATACCAGGCGCCCCTGAAGATGTAGCCGTAGCCGATATACATATCCACCATCTTGACTGCTACTACGTACCCGATTATGTTTCCGTCGCTATCCGGATCCGGCGAGTTTGTCTCAAAGTAAATTGCCCAAAACCCGTTTTTTGCTTCTACAGAGCCTATATGGACTCTCATCCTTTACCTCCTCGCAGGCCACCAGATAGCGAATCTGCCAACCTTCAGAACTCGGATTATGGTGTCGGGGTACGGGCCGAGGTAGTACAGATAGCCGTTTGTCTGGGTGTTTATTCCCCACAGGCCGAAATCAAGGATCACGAAGATGGGGTCCTCCCACTTAACCCAGACATCCTTTATGAGCCGTCCGTTTTTAAGAGGAAGGGACCCTCTGTCCCGTTCAAAAGTCATCTCCCTACCTCCTCCATAAAACCCCCCTCCGGGGGCCCTCCCCTCT
>WFXS01000110.1 GCA_015490465.1 Caldifarciminota bacterium | reverse complement strand
TACTCAGGATACCGTTGGCCTAGGAGGAATTTCTTTGAGGAGGTGGGGCATGCCCTACAACACCAACCCATCAGACCCGCGAAACGGCCTTTATTACGCCCACCTCCATGAAGACGTCCAATCTTTTATCAAAGCACTCCGTGTCTATGAGTTCAAAGACAGGTGGGTGGCGTTCTTTGCGGCACAAGAATATTTGGATGAGATTGATAAGTATAAACATATGTTCAGAATCTTTGTCATCCCAAAGGCAAAGAAGGGAGAGAAAGGGTGGTTTGAGCCGTACTACATAGCTGGAGATCTACCGGGAATGAAGCGACCGATAAAAGAGGTATATGATGTGTTTGCAGTATATGATGGAAACTTAGTTGGTACAATATTGGCAGTGCTGGAAAAAGAGGGAAATCAGTTTAAAGAGTTTTATGGGACATCATTTGTGGTTATGGGGAAAAAGGTTTACAGTGAGACACAATGGACAAAAGGAGTAAAAATGCCTAATAAAGAACTGTACGAATATGTTAGGCTTACCTCTGGAAACTAAGGCCATTCCCCTACCCCGATATGTGCTTCTCCACTATGCGGATTATCTTCTTCACACTTTCAAATCCTGCGTCTATAGCCTTCTTGTTTTGCATCTCCCTGTAGTATCCTCCGAGGTGGAGAATAGTATAAACCGACGAGAACAGCTTGAGCAACAGGCTCTTGTCCCTGCCTATGGGCAACTCCTTGATTATCCTCCTGTACCTTCCTATCTCCTTCGTCTGCTCCTTCACCTCCTCCGCACTCCACCCTTTCTTCGCCATAAAGAGGGCCTTCAGGGCCTCAAGGGCGGCCAGGTAGGCCGTACCCGATGCCTCGGCAACGTACTTTAGGTCATCGTAGACCCCAGCCTCCTCATCCACGGGAGACATACGGAGCATTTCTCTTGCATTCTTCAGGTACCTCCTGGCCAGCCTCAACCTTTCTTGCGGGGTCTCAAGCGTCTTCACTGCGGGCATAGGCTTTATTTTACGGCCGAGGAATGTGCTTTTCACGATGCGGATAATCCTCATCAACCCGGTTCTTGTCGTCTTTTTACTCTGCCCTTTCCTCGTAATCTCCAATATCCTTATCCACACGCTCGCTTTAACGTCTATCTCGCTTTCTGCATGTAACTCCTTATAGGGTGATGGGAGTTTTTACAGTGGCTACCTAAAGTTTTATGAAGCAGTTCAGGTTTAGAATGCAGGTGTGGGGGTGAGGGTAGATGTTAATCCGGATGTCCTGAGGTGGGCGATAGAACGTGCGAGGATATGGACAAAAGATGAGAAGAATCTAAAAAATTACGATGAATGGATAAAAGGGAGGAAAAGGCCAACACTAAAACAGCTTGAAGGCCTGGCACGTTCCGCTAAAATACCCCTTGGATACCTTTTTCTGGATAGTCCTCCAAAGGAGGAACTTCCCATACCTCTTTTCAGAACGGGTAAAGGGGAAACACGAAAGGCCAGTCCGGGGCTTCTGGAAGTTGTAAGAACAGCCCGTAGGAGACAGGTATGGATGCGGGAGTACCGTGTTGAAATGGGATATCCTCCCCTTGAATTCGTAGGTTCTGCATCCATAAAGGATAATCCCGAAGTCGTTGCAGAGGATATCAGAAGGAAACTTGGTCTCAAAAAGACATGGGCGAGGGAGTTTAAAAGCTGGGAAGAGGCCTACAGATACCTCCGTAAAAAAGTAGAAGACGCAGGTATTATGGTATCCATAAGCAGTATTGTCAACAACAATACGAGATGGAAGTTGAACGTTGAGGAGTTCAGGGGATTCGTTCTCGTTGACGAGTACGCCCCTCTGGTCTTTATAAACGCCAACGATTTTAAAGCCGCTCAGATCTTTACCCTTGCCCACGAGCTCGCCCACATATGGCTGGGGGAAAGTGCCGCCTTTGACCTACGAGAATTACAGCCTTCTGGGGATGAGCTGGAGATCGCCTGTGATAGAATAGCCGCAGAGTTTCTCGTACCCTCCGAAACCCTTAGAAGAGATTGGAAAACCCTCCAGAAACCTGATGATCCTTTTGAGGAGCTGGCAAAAGCGTACCGGGTTAGTCAGATAGTCGTAGCCAGACGGGCCTTAGACCTCAAACTTATAACCCCTGGAGAGTTCCATTCCTTCTATGAAACGTATCGCTCCAGGGTCAGGAAAAAAGAAAACAGTGGAGGTGGGGACTTCTACTTACGGCGGGTTATGGAGCTTGGAAGGCCTTTCTCCGTTGCCGTTGTCTCTACGGTTATGAGCGGTAAAATCCTGTACAGAGAAGCCTACGAGCTAACCGGTTTATATGGAACGAAGTTTGACCGATTTGTGGAGTTTCTTAAAAAGGAGGGTATACTGTGAGAGGTGCTTTAGGTTTTGGAGCCATCCGATATGTGCTGGATGCCAACGTGTTTATAGAAGCCTACAGGAGGTACTACTCCTTTGATATAGCCCAGCCGTTCTGGGAAGCCCTTATTGACCTGGCAAAAAGAGGACGTGTATTGAGTGTTGATAAGGTACTTGATGAGCTGAAAAGGGAAGACGATAGTTTAAGGAAGTGGGCGGAAAATCAGTTTGGAAAGTATTTCGTCAGCACAAACGATTCAAATGTTATCAAATCCTATAAAAGTGTAATAAGATGGGTGAATTCCCAGCAGCAGTTTTTGGATAAAGCAAAGCGGGAGTTTATGAAATCTGACAACGCTGACGCCTAGATCGTCTCGTACGCCCACGCGTACGGGCTTGTGGTCGTTACTCATGAGGTGTACAGTCCCAACATAAAGAAACGAATTCCAATTCCGAACGTGTGCAAAGCGCTGGGGGTGGAACACGTTAATACCTTTGAGTTCCTTAAACGGGTTAGATTTGAATTCAGCGGGTATATCTTAAGATAAATTGGTCAATTTGTACAACGATATATTTCCCAATATGTTGGTAATTTTTTCGGTATTACGTTGATAGGGTGATTGGCTCATGAGTATTTGTATTATAAGTGAACATCCAACTTCTTCTCCACATAAGGGCAAGAATCTCAGCGGTATGCCAAAAAAGACTCTTACTGTAGGTGTGTCCTCATTTTTCAACCTTCTCAAACCTGCCATCTATCGCCTTCTTACTTCGCAGTTCCCTGTAATATCCGACTATGTGGAGTATATCATACACGTCCTCAAGCAGGTACATCAGTATATTTCTATCCTTCCTTCTTGGGTTCTTCTCTTGCGTTCTGAAGATACCTCTTAGCCAGTTGCAGTCTTTCCTGTGGAGTATCAAGGGACTTCACTGCGTCGCGTTCTCCTCCCTTGTAATAGGCGTTGGAATGGGTAGGCTCGCTGCTTTAAACACCCTAAGGGAGAAGCTCGGCGAAGACGGAGTTAACGCCCTGCTTGAGGTAATTGAGGAGGAGAGAGGGGGGACGAGAGATAACCTCTTTCACCTCCTTGAGGAGAGGTTCGCCCGGAGATTGGCGGAGGAGATGGGGAAATCACGCGCCGGGATGCACGAACAGATAGGGAAGCCATATGATCAAGGGGATGTTTGTATTTTAGGTCCCACAGATGTTGGCGATAATGAGAAATCCTTTTCACTCTGTTCAGGTTTATGAAGTGAAGATAGTCATTCCATCGTACTCATAATCGCAACTTCCACCATTCCCGCCATCTCTACCTTACAATCCCAAAATGGTAGAGAACCTATCAAACGAGGAGTTCTTCAAGTACTACAGGCAGATCCTTGAGGATGTAACCTTCACCTTCGCGATGAACAGCGACACCTTTTACAGGGACAGGGGTATACTCCTGCACTCTCCAACTTCCCCCTCAAAGATAGAGAAGGCGTTATCCAGAAAGAAGGGTCTTCCCGATGATCTGAAAAGCATCCTCAGAGGACTGTACTCCGAACTGGAGGAGGTAGATCTAATGTGGAATCTGAGGGCGTGGGAGGGCAGATACTCCTACGTCGGTAAGATGGAGATCCCGCCGATAACGGGCCTTTTCAAGCGTAATCTGAACGCCGGGAAGGAGGGGGTATTCTGGGAGTTTGACCCCGATAAGGGCGAAGGAAAGATAGGCTACTACGATACCACCGGTTTGAAGGGCAAGGCTTTGAAGGAGTTCAGGGCTAACCTTCCGGAAATGTACCTCTTTGACAGGTACGCCGGAGAGGACGCCTGGACGGTGATATGGGTAAAGGATGGGAGGTACGGCCTTGCCCTGATAACCTCTCAGGGGGAGGATGTGGTCTCCTTCCCGTACGGGATACGCAGGTACCTTTACCTGCAACTTCGTACTCTGGGAGTCTTTCACTTTCCGGAAATGGTGCTAAGGAGATGCAACGATCCCGACGTGGGTTGCATAATGGAGTGGGTAGAGATGAACTACGATCTCAACGAGAACGAGCGAGAGATTCTGGAGGAGCTGTACCGGTACGTGCATAGCATGATGGACGACGTGAGGAGTACCCTCCTGAGGGCTTACACACCGTGGGGGAAGAAGACCACGCCGGAGGTCAGGGAGAGGATGGAGGAGTTGCTGAAGGAGGGAGCAGATCCCAACACCCGCTTCGGAGGGAAAGAAACCGTCCTGATAAGGGCGGCGAAAGCCACGGACGTATCCCTGATAAGGTTGCTGGTTCAGTACGGGGCGGATCCCAACGTTGGTGATGACGCCGGCAACACGCCCCTGAGTATCCTGCTTGACAGATCTAAGAAGAACACGGAGGCCATAGCCCTCGTTCTGGAGGCGGGGGCGGAGATAAACGACAGGCTCGCCAATACTTTCCTTGGGAGCGGTCTCCTGACGAAGCGGAAGGTCAAGTCCGACCCCTATATCAGGAGGATGGCCGAATACCTTCTGAAAAACGCACCGGAGGGAAAGAGAAAAGCCATCAGGGAGAAAACCGGATTGTAGATTACGTAATCACCCGCTTTATCCTGTAGATCTCCCTCAGTACCTCCCTCCAGTCTCTCTTTCCCTCCTCTATCTCGTCCATAGCCTTCTCAATACGGCGGGTGAAGTCCTCACTCACGTATTCGGAATAACGTTCCATCAGGAAGGAGTAAACCTTTTCCCCTAAGGGAGTGGAGTACAGGTACCCCCTCTTGCTCCTGAAGACGTACCGCCGTTTAAGGAGTATCTCCACTATTTTGGCGTACGTTGATGGCCTTCCCAGACCCCTGCGCTTCATCTCCTGTACGAGCGTTCCCTCCGTGAAGGGTGTGGCCCTGGGGACTTTCCGGATGCGGATATCTCCTACTTCCGTTTTTCCGTTAAATACCGTGAACGTAGGCCACAGGAGGTTAAATCCGTCCCTCAGAACCTCAAGGACGACCTCCGCCTCCAGTTCTCCGGCCACTACCTTCCCCTTCCGGACGAGGGCCTTACGCATTTCGGACGCCATGAATCTGCGGAATATCAGGTCGTAGAGTTCAACGGCCTTTTGAGACTCAAAGTTTATGAGTCCGGCGGCCATCATGGACCTGAGGGTATCCGGGGTTATCGGTCGGGTGGGCCTTATGCACTCGTGGGCGCCCTCCTCCCCCCACGTCCTCGGCACGAAGTAGTCTTCCCCGAACCTCTCCGTTATGAAGGGTCTGGCCACGGAGAACTTACCGAAGTCAGATACCCGTGTGCTGTCCGTCCTGTGGTAGGTGGTTATTCCTTTCTCAAAGAGTTCCTGAAGGGTGTTCATCGTCTCGGCGGCACCGAGGTTAAGGTACCTGTTGGCGTCTTCTAATACGGTATCTGTGGTGTACGGTGGGAGGGGTCCCCTCTCCTCCTCTCCGATCACCTCCACCCTTACGTCTCCGGGTTTCAGAGCCTTAAGTTGCTCGTAAACCTCGTTCGCCTCACGCCAGGTTCCATAAATCCGTTCCAGTACCGCATTTCCGACGGCAACCCTGATCAGATAAGCCTTCTTTCGGCTCTCACGGGTACGCTCTATAACCCATCCGAGGACGGGGGTTTGAACTCTTCCGGCGGAGAGATGCGTATCTTTGAATACCTCCCACAGTTTCCTTGATAGGGTGAATCCGACCCACCTGTCGGCTATCCTCCGGGTCATCTGTGCCTTTACGAGGTTTAAGGAGGTCTCCCGTGGGGACTCAACGGCCTTGCGGAAGGCCCTTGGCGTTACCTCGTGGAACTCCGCCCGCCTCACGTTCACGTTGAAAGGTCTGACGTGCAGATAGAGGTCGTAGGCTATCTTCTCCCCCTCAGCATCGGGATCCGTGGCGATCAGGACCTCGTCCACCTCGTACCCCAGGTCCTGCAGCGCTCTAAGTATATCCAGTTTGTCCTCAATATCCCCCTCCGGACAATGCCTTTTGAGGTGTTCGTACTCCGTATGTTGCTCCCCTGTCCCGCGGCAGCGTTTGATGGTGTCGTACACGCCCACGTACTCCCCGTCCCTGTCAAGGACACCGAAGAACCCCCCTTCCGTACTGAGGTCCAGAACGTGGCCGAGGGATGCCGAGATCACGAGTACCCTCTCCCCAAGGGGGATCTCGTAGGCTATGGAGTTGCCCACGATCCTCATCTGGGGCTTTCCGAAGAAGGAACCTATGGTACGGGCCTTGTTGGGCGACTCAACGATCACGAGGGTGGTTTTGAAGAGGTCCTTCGTCTCCGGGGGTATCTGACCCGACAGGACGGCCCTCGCTCTCTCCCTGTCCCTGTCTATCTCCCGAAGTACGCTCTTTATATCCACCTCCTCAAGGGGTTGAAAGGTTACATCCCTCTCCATAAAGTAGAACCGCAGTCTCCTCTGAAGGCTCCTGAAGGCCTTCTCGTCCCATACCATGAGTACGCTCAGTCCCCTCGTCATCCCCCCGGCTATGAGACGGGAGGTCCTCCCTGAGGCCTGAAGGTAGGTTGAAGCGTCAGCAACGACGATGTAAAGCCCGTCTTCCCGGTTTACGAGGCTTACGTCTTCTGATTCGCCAACCTTCCTCAAAAACTCCGGGTTCTGAAGTTTAGCCTCAAGCCAGTTCTTTATCCTCTCCACTTCCCCCTTTATCTTCGGGTACCTATCAAGCACCTCCTCCCTCATGGTCAGGTAACGGCGGAGGTAGGTTACCATCTTCCGGGCTTCTATTCGCTCTTCCTCCGTGAAGATTTCCATCAGGGCAAGAAGGACGGAGTATAGCAGGGAAGGTTTTAAGGAAAGTTTAACCGGGAACAGGTACTTTGGGACGTCAAGGAATACGGCGTACCTTATAACGTGGGGCAGGTCTATCCCCCTGACTAAGGGGTTGTGGATGTGGGCGAGGCCCACGGCAACGTCAAACTCACCGCTGCTCATCCTCTCGTACAGCTCTTCGGGCTTACCGTCAAGGTAGGTTATGACCTCAAACCCCTTTCCCTTAAGATAGTCCGCCACCCTCTGAACTTCGTCCCTGCCGGCGTAAGAGGGAAGGTAGAGCAACCCACCCTTACCGAATTCCCTTATCAACTCCTCCGCCGTGTGCAGGGCCCTTTCGTAATCCTCCACCTTTGCGTAGGTGTCCAGAACGTTCCTTACGTTCGTCGTCGCCCTCTGGATATCAAAGCCGAGGAGGTTTCTAAAGAGTGCGACCCGGTTAGTCCGTGGCTTTAAAGTTGCCGAGGATACCACCAGAACCGTTCTCCTTCTCCTCCTCCTCAACCGTTCAAGGT